>JBOIEI010000726.1:0-8000 GCA_050741055.1 Burkholderiales bacterium
CTGCGCAAGAACTCTCATGCCGCCTACGCAGCGCTCAGCTTGGCGTATTCGAGCGCCAGCCACTTCATGCCGCCGCTCTGGAAATTGACCTGCACGCGCGCATCGGCGCCGCGGCCTTCGCAGCCGACGATGACGCCGCGGCCGAACTTCGGATGCATGACGTTCTGGCCGATGCGCCACGGCGACGCCGGAGCGATCTCGAAGCCCGCGCCTGCCTGAGCCCCCCGACCCGGCTTGGAGCGCGCTGCACGCGCTTCGCCATAGGCCGCAGCGCCCCCGACCGGCTTCAGCAGCAGCGGCGGCAGCTCCAGCAGGAAGCGCGAGCGGATGTTGTAGCGCGTCTGTCCGTGCAGCATGCGGCTCTGGGCGTAGGTGACGTACAGCCGCCGCCGCGCGCGTGTGATTGCCACGTACATCAGGCGCCGCTCCTCGTCCAGACCGTCGTCTTCGTTCAGGCTGTTCTCGTGCGGAAACAGCCCCTCCTCCAGGCCGCCGAGAAACACCGTATGGAATTCCAGCCCTTTGGCGGAGTGCACGGTCATCAGCTGCAGCGCGTCGACTCCGGCCTCGGCCTGGTGCTCGCCCGCCTCCAGCGCCGCGTGCGCGAGAAACCCGGTGAGGCTCGTGTCCTCGTTGCTGGCGTCGCCTGCGAACAAGGCGGCGGCGTTCACCAATTCCCCCAGGTTCTCCAGCCGATCCGCGCCCTCGCGCTCGGCGCGGTAGTGCGCTGAAAGCCCGCTCGCCTCGACGCTGTGCTCGACGCATTCGGCCAGGGTCAGTCCTTCGCACGCCGCGCGCATGCGCTCGATCAGAGCGACGAAGCCTTCGATGCCGCGGGCCGGCGCGGCCGTAGCCAGGGCGCCCTCGGCACCGCCGGCTTTGCGCTTGCCCGCTTCGGCTCGGGACTTCGCCGCGGCCCACAAGCTGCTCCCGGCCGTGGCGGCGGCATCCTGCAGCTGCTCGACGCTACGGTTGCCAATGCCACGGGTGGGAAAATTCACCACGCGCAGCAGCGCATTGTCGTCTTCGGGATTGGCCGCGAGGCGCAGATATGCGAGCGCATGCTTGATCTCCTGGCGCTCGAAGAAGCGCAGTCCGCCGTAGACGCGGTACGCAATGCCGGCCGAGAACAACGCATGCTCCAGCACTCGCGACTGCGCGTTGGAGCGGTAGAGGAGCGCGATATCGGAGCGGCGCACGCCCTCGGTCACCAGCGTCTTGACTTCGCCCACGACGAAGCTTGCCTCGTCGATATCGCTCATCGCCTCGTAGAGGCGGATCGGCTCGCCCTTGCCCTCGGCCGTCCACAGATTCTTGCCCAGGCGCTTGCGGTTGTTGGCGATGACGGCGTTGGCGGCATCGAGGATGTTGCCGTGCGAACGATAGTTCTGCTCCAGCTTGATCACGCGCTGGACGTGGAAGTCGCGCTCGAAGTGCTGCATGTTGGCGACGTTGGCGCCGCGGAAGGCATAGATCGACTGATCATCGTCGCCCACCGCGAATACTGCGCAACCCTGGTCCTGGGCGGGTGCGGCCGAAGCGCCCGGCGCCGTGAGCGCGAACGGCACGGTCGCGCGCGCACCTTCGCCGGCGAGGAGTTTCAGCCATCGATACTGCAGCACGTTGGTGTCCTGGAACTCGTCCACCAGGATGTGGCGAAAGCGCGCCCGGTAGTGTTCGCGCAGGATTTCGTTGCGCGCGAGCAGCTCGAAGCAGCGCAGCAGCAGCTCGGCGAAATCGACCACGCCCTCGCGATTGCACTGCTCGTCATAGGCGGCGTAGATTTCGCCGAGCCGGCGCGTATAGTCGTCGTAGCTCTCCACGTCGCGCGCGCGCCGGCCCTCCTCCTTGGCGGCGTTGATGAACCACTGCACCTGCCGCGGCGGATAGCGCTCATCGTCGATGTTCATCGCCTTCAGCAGCCGCTTCACCGCGCTCTGCTGGTCTTGCGAATCGAGGATCTGAAATGTTTGCGGCAGCCCCGCGTCGCGATGGTGCGCGCGCAGCAGCCGGTTGCACAAACCGTGGAAGGTGCCGATCCACATGCCGCGGGTGTTGATGGGCAGCATCGCGGACAACCGTGTGAGCATCTCGCGCGCGGCCTTGTTGGTGAAGGTCACAGCGAGGAACGACGCGGGCGAGGCTTGGCCGGTGGAAATGAGCCAGGCGATGCGCGTCGTCAGCACGCGCGTCTTGCCGCTGCCGGCGCCGGCAAGGATCAGCGCTGACTGGTGCGGCAAAGTGACCGCCTCGAGCTGCTCGGGGTTGAGGCCGTTCAGGAATGCAGGCTGCATGGATCTGTGGTTATTCGATCGATCACGGTTCCCGAAGCCCGACGACGCGCAGCGCGCGCAAGGATTGCTGCAGGAGCGCCGATTATAGCGGCGCTGGTATGATCGCCCGTCGAAAGGAAGCGGCGAGAATTGCGTGAAGCCGGAAAGGATCGCGGACGTTGCGTTGGCCTGCATGCTCGCAGCCTCGAGCCCTTTTGCCCACGCGCAGAATGCAGCGCGCCAGCTCGTCGCCATCAAGGCGCCGCAGCACGACCCGCTCTACCTCGATGCGGCGAGTCTCGACCGCAATGCAGCGGCGGTGACCTTCAAGTACCTGCTCGATGTGCCGGCCCCGCCCGAGGAAGGCGCAAAGCCTCCGGCCACATCCTCGCAATGGCGCTCGAACGAGATCGAAGCCACCATCGACTGCCGCAAGCACACGGTTCAGGTGCGACGACTGGTGACGTATTCGGGCCCGCGCGGAACGGGCACGGCGACGGCCGTGCACAGCTTCATCGGGCCCGGGCTCAAGGCCGAGCCGATCACGCCGAAGTCGACCTTCGCCTACCTCGAACAACAGGTCTGCCGGGGCGGGTGAGCGACGCTCCTATCTCCGCTGCAGTGAGGGAGTGGGGACCGTATGGCGGAAAGCGGCCTGTCGCTTCTTTTCGGATCGCAAATAAAACCCGCCTACTTCACCTCGGCGCTCAACAGCTCCGGATGGCGCTCGAAGAAGGTGACGTCCTCGGGCGCCTGCTGCCACCCCGCATGGCCCCGATCGGCAATCTTGCGCGACGCCATGCCGGTGCCATAGCGCACGCGGAAGAGCAGCGTGCGTTTGGGCCCGTTGACGTACTCGTGCAACTCGCCCGGCGGATGCACGACGAACGAGCCGGGGACGACCTCCACCGTGCGCTCCGGCGTTCGCATCTGGCCGCCGCCTTCGTAGCAGAAATAGATCTCGGTGCAGTCCGGATGCGCGTGGTACGGGCTCACCTGCCCCGGCTCCCAGCAAGCCACCGTGACATCGCCCCCGGAAACCTTGCCCAGCACCCGTTCGACATGGTGTTCCGGATTCCACTGCTCTTCGGTCTTGAGGTCGTGCACGAGCATATGCGCTCTCCTGCGATGCCAGGAAGGGCCCTGCGCCGCGGGCATTGTAGCCGCTGGCGGCGGCAAGCGCGACTTGGCGGGGCGACCCGCTCCCACGATGGAGTGGCGATCCGCCCCCTACCTCGGCAAAACGCCCGATGGCGCCCCTCGCGAGCACAAACACGCACGCCAGGCTGCAGCGATTCCCGGCCAGAGCTCCGCCGGACAGCTGCCGACTTTGATAAGCTTGGGCAATCGGACGCGCACAACGGCGCCCGCGCCGGGCGGCCATCGGGGCTCACGCGCTGCCCCCAGCATTTCGCTGACCCACCCATGCAGGCCGCATGAACCTCAACGATCTGCGCTATGTCGTAGCGCTCGCGCAGGAACGTAACTTCCACCGCGCGGCCGAGCGCTGCTTCGTCAGCCAGCCGGCGCTTTCGCTCGCGATCCAGAAGCTCGAGGACGAGCTCGGCGTGCGCCTGTTCGAGCGCTCGCGCAAGGGCGTGCGGCCGACGCCGGTCGGCAGCCGCATCGTCGAGCAGGCGCAACGGGTGATCGAGGAAGCGGGCAGGATCCGCGAGCTCGCGCGGGAGGGCGCCGACCAACTCGTGGGTCCGCTCAGGCTCGGCGTCATCTATACCGTCGGGCCGTACCTGCTGCCGGAGCTGATACCGATCCTGCATCGCAAGGCGCCGCAGATGCCGCTCGAGGTCGAGGAGAACCTGACGGCGCAGCTCGACGTGCTGCTGCGCAACGGACGCATCGATTGCGCGTTGCTCGCGCTGCCGTTCGAGGCGCCGAGTATCGAGCTGCTGCCGCTCTACGACGAGCCCTTCACCGTCGCTGTCCCGACCGAGCATCCGTGGGCCAAGCGCGCGTCGATCAAGGCGCAGGAACTGTCGGCGGAGAAAGTGCTACTACTATCGAGCGGCCATTGCTTCGCGAACCAGGTTGCCGAAGCTTGTCCGGAGCTGCAGCGCCACGGCGGCGAGGCGCTGCAGGGCAATTCGCTGGAGACGATCCGCAATATGGTCGCCTCGGGCCTGGGCATCACGGTGCTGCCCGCCAGCGCCGACAGTCCGCGCTATCGCAGTCCGCTGCTCAAGATGGTGCCTTTCAAGCCACCCGCGCCTGTGCGTCGCATTGCGCTCGCGTGGCGGCGCAGTTTCGCTCGCGACAAAGCCATCGAAGTGCTCGCCGAAGCCGTGCGCTCGGTCAGGATCGCGGGCATCCGGCCGCTGCCTGCCGCCTAGAGTGCCTTGGTCGCGACCACCGTATTGCCGCAGCCGCGGTATTGCACGCTATCGAAGCACACGCGGCGCGCGATCGCGATGCCGCGTCCATGCAGGTCCATCGCGCGGCTGGGATGGATATCGAGAAAGCTGTGCCAGTCGAAGCCCTCGCCCATGTCGGTGACTTCGAACTCGACCTGGTCGGCATGGCGCTCGAGCTTGAGTGTGGCGAAGCGGTTGCAGTAGCGCGGGTCGCGCAAGCGACTTTCGATCTCCTCGCTCCAGCGCCCGGACTGCAGCAGGCGCGATTTTTCCTGGTAGGTCACCCCCAGGTTGCCGTGCTCCACCGCGTTGATCATGAGCTCGGCAAGGCCGAGGGCGGTCTGGGCTGCATCGCGTAGCGAATACGCCGCGAGGGCAGCGAGGTTGCGCGCTTCGTCGAGGCTGCAGAAGCGAAACTTGGCGTAATCGATGAGCTGAAAGCTATCACGCGTGCGCTCGAGCTCCGCCACGACGGCCCGCTGGTTCAAGCGATCGCGTACCGCGGTGCGCACCACCGCCTGCAGCATCTCGGGTCCGAACGGCTTGGTCAGGTAGTAAAACGCGCCCTCGCGCAGGCCTTCCAGCACCTGGTCGGGCGCGGCCGCCGCAGTCTGCAGGATGACCGGAATGCGCGCCGCGGCCGGATGGCCCTTCATCCGCCGCAGCACCTCGATTCCGTCGATGCCCGGCATCATGCGATCGAGCAGCACCGCATCGAAGCGCTCCGGCATTTCGCGCAGCATCTGCCAAGCTTGCTCGCCGTTTTCCGCTTCCTCCAGGCAATAGCCGTGGCCGGTGAGGAACTCGGACACGATCATCCGGTTGGTATCGTCGTCGTCGACGACGAGGAGTGTGGTGCAGTCGCTGGGCTTCATCGAAATTGGCTTGAAAGCGGGCTATTGCGCTTGTTTACGGCCGTGCGCGGGCTGCGTTGAGCCGAACTCAAGCCGCACCGCGCCGGCGCCGTAATCGCTACAAAGCGCCTCGAGCACAGAGGTCATGCATTTGTGCGGCCGCACCCGGGTCCTCGCGGGGCACACCGCGGCGCCAGCCTCCCTGCCATTGTCCGTACGCGATGTCGCCCAACCCCACGCAGATTCCGGATCCCGCACCCCCACGGTGGAAGCCGTTCCCGCTCGCCGGGGTGCTGGCCGTCCTGCTGCCGATCCAGGTCGGAATGGGCGCGGTCCTGTTCACCTTCACCACCGACCAGTCGCAATGGCTCTACCTCCTGGTGCAGGCGTTGATTCTCTCCCTGATCGCCGTACCGGCGCTGTGGTGGATGAGCACGCGCGGCGCGAATCCCTCGTTCCTCGCCCGCCCGGCGGACCTGTCGCGAGCCCACGCCCGACTGCGCTGGGGCTACGGCGCGATCCTGACGATCATCGCCTTCATCATCGTCTGCCGCGCGTGGGTGCTGCAGCAGGAGATCGCGCAGGCGAAAGGCCGCGGCGCGTTGATCGAAAGCGCCGATCGGCAACGCACTGCGGGAGAAGCGCTGGCGCGGCTGGTGACGCAGACCGCCGCGCGCTCGGAATCGGTCGCCGCCGAGCACAACCGGCTCACCCGCCTGGCGATCGAGCTGCGAACTGCGCTCGACGCAGTCGAGCGCGATGCCGCCGACTTGCGAGACGCCCGGGTGTCGCTGGTGACCATACTGGCCGATGCCCACACCCAGGTGCAAACGCTGGCGGCGGCCGCTCGCAGTATCGAGGACGCTGCGAATGCGCGCGGCGCTGGCCCGGACGCGACTGCGATCGTCGCGCTGCAATGGCTCGAACGCGTCCAGGTGCACCAGAACGCGCACGCGCGCGCGATGGACCGGGCGATCGCCACGCTCGCGCTCACCGCCGACGCCCGGGTCCTGGGCATCGCCCGCATCAGCCTCATCGCCAGCGCGCTGCTGCTCGCATTCCTGTCGTTGGCGGTATGCCTCGTGCTCGAGCCGGCGGCCCGGGTGCTGGAGCAGCAGACCCGCCATATCCAGGAGCAGCAGCAAGCGCTGCGCGCAAGCGAGCAGCGCTTCCGAGCGCTGGTGGAAGACAGCGACGTGATCGTGTGGGAATTCGATCCCCGGCTCAACGCCTTCACCTACGTCTCGCCGCATGCGACGCGCATGGGCTATGCGATCGAACAGTGGCTGCAGCCGGGCTTCTTCGAAGCGCACCTGCATCCGCAAGACCGCGTTGCAGCCCTGGCGTACTGCAAGCAGGAAACCGACGCCGGGCGCAACCACCGCCTGCAATACCGCATGCTGCAAGCGGACGGCGGGATCGTTTGGATCGACGACTGGGTCAGCGTCGAATCGCTGCCCGACGGCGCCCGGCTCATGCGCGGCGTATTCGCCGACATCACCGAGCTCAAGCGCGCGCAGGAAACTTTGCGCGATACCGAGGAGCGCTGGAACATGGCGCTGCAAGGCAGTGGCGACGGCGTCTGGGACTGGGACGTGGCGGCGGGACGCATCTACCGCTCGCCGAGCTGGAAGGAAACCCTGGGCTTTACGGCCGACGAAATCAGCACGCAAGCCGGCTACTGGGAAAAGCTGATCCACCCGGAGGACCGGGCCCGGGCGCGCGCCGCGCTCGACGGTCACCTCGATGGCCGCCTGCCCGCCTACCGCTCGGAGCACCGCATGCGCTGCAAGGACGGGGCCTACAAATGGGTGCTCGCGCGCGGCAAGGTGTTGCGCCGCTCGACCGAGGGGCGGCCGCTGCGCATGGTGGGCACCCAGACCGACATCTCGGCTCAAAAGGCGCTGCAGGACGAGTTGCACCGGCACCACAATCAGCTGCAGGTGCTGGTCGAGGAGCGCACCGCCGATCTCACGCGCGCGATGCAGGATGCCGAGGCGGCGCGGGTGATGGCCGAACGGGCGAACAAGAGCAAGTCGATGTTCCTCGCCAACATGTCGCATGAGCTGCGCACACCCATGCACGCGATCCTGAGCTTCGCGCACCTGGGCGCGACGCGCCATGCCGAGCTCGATTCGAGCCGTCTCGGCGACTACTTCCAGCGCATCGAGGCGAGCGGCAACCGCCTGCTGAAGCTCCTGAACGACCTGCTCGATCTGTCCAAGCTCGAATCGGGCCGGGCCCTGATCCAGCCCGAATGGATCTCGGGCAGCACGCTGGCGCGCTCGGTCGCCGAGGAGCTCGAGCCGCTGCTGCACGACGGCCGCCATGCGCTGCGCATCCATGCCGCCTGCGAGCCGGAAAAGATCTGGCTGGACGGCGAGCGTATGCGCCAGGTGCTGCGCAACCTGATCGCCAACGCGATCCGCTACAGCCCCGACGGCGGCGCCATCGACGTCCGTATCGAGCGAAGCCCCACAGCCGGCGCAAGCGTGGTGGCCTTG
>JBOIEI010000727.1:0-2668 GCA_050741055.1 Burkholderiales bacterium
GTATCTCGTCGCTCGCCGCACTCATCGCCGCAACCTTCGCCCCGGTGTTCACGGCGATGCTCTACAGCGTGCGCCACCCCTACTTCGCCGCGGTACTGATCGTCGCGGCCATTCTCGTCCTGCGCCACCGCTCCAACATCGCCAAGCTGCTTACCGGCACCGAGGGGCGCATCGGCGAACGAGCCTCCTGAGATGCGCTAGCGCAGCGTTGCCAGATCCCAGCGCGGTCGGACGCTGAATGCGCTCTCCGCCGCGGCCGGCGCGCGCGCTGTGCCTGGGGCCAGCCGCATGGCCCCGGCGAATGCGACCATGGCCCCGTTGTCGGTACAGAGCTCGAGCGGCGGATAGTGGACGGCAATGCCTTCGTCGCGCGCTCTTGCCGCCAGCAGCGCGCGCAGGCGCGCATTGGCACCCACCCCGCCCGCGACCACCAGATCGCCCGCGGCCTCGGCGCGCACCGCCGCCAACGCTTTACCTGCCAGAACTTCGGCCACCGCCTGCTCGAATTCGGCAGCGAGATCCGCCTTGTCGCGCTCGTCGAGCTGCGCGTTGCGCGCGATGGTCACGACCGCCGTCTTGAGCCCGCTGAAGCTCATGTCGAGATCGCCGCTGGCAGCCATGGGCCGCGGCAGCTTGTAGCGCCCCGGCGTGCCGCGGCTGGCCAGTTTCGCCAGCGCCGGGCCTCCCGGATAGCCCAGGCCCAGCAGCTTCGCGGTCTTGTCGAACGCCTCGCCCGCGGCATCATCGAGTGTTTCGCCGAGAAGCCGATATTCGCCCAGCCCCGAGACCCGCATGAGCTGGCTGTGGCCCCCCGAAACGAGCAGAGCGACGAACGGGAAGGCGGGCGCGGCCGAGCTCATGAGCGGGGAGAGCAGGTGGGCCTCGAGGTGATGGATGCCGAGTACCGGTACGTCCAGCGCATAGGCCAGGGCGTGGGCGAAGGAAGCGCCGACCAGCAGGGCGCCGGCAAGTCCCGGCCCCTGCGTGTAGGCGATCGCATCGATCTGCGCGACTTGCATGCGGGCGTCCTCCAGCACGGCATGCGTGAGCGGCAGCAGCCGGCGCACGTGATCGCGCGAGGCGAGCTCCGGCACCACGCCGCCGTAGCGGGCGTGCAGCGCTACCTGGCTATGGAGCGCATGGGCGAGCAGGCCGCGGCGGCTGGAATAAAGTGCCACGCCGGTCTCGTCGCAGGACGTCTCGATGCCGAGGACGCAGCGGTCCTCGCTGGGATAGGACATGCTTCGGGTGGCCTATTGCCTCACGTAAAAACCTGACTGAACACCGCCGTGATTCGGGTGGTTGAAAGCAGGAAAGGTGCTGCCTATAATGCCAGACCCCGCACTTCGACAGGAAGAAGCCCACGTATGACGACAGTTCGCGTCAAGGAAAACGAGCCGTTCGAGGTGGCGCTGCGCCGCTTCAAGCGCACGGTCGAAAAGACCGGTCTGCTCACCGAGCTGCGCTCCCGCGAGTACTACGAGAAGCCCACCTCGGCGCGCAAGCGCAAGCTCGCAGCCGCCGTCAAGCGCCAGCACAAGCGCCTGCGCTCCCAGCTCCTCCCCCCCAAGCTGTACTGAGTCTCCCCGAGTCGAGTGTTTTGCTTCGCGCTGGTGGCCCGCCGGCGCGGCGAGAGCCTTTCCCGATGTCGCTCAAGGCACGGATCAGCGACGATATGAAAGCGGCGATGCGCGCCAGGGACGCCGAGCGTCTGAAGGCGATTCGGCTGCTGCTCGCCGCGATCAAGCAACGCGAGATCGACGAGCGTATCGAGCTTGCCGACGCCGACGTGCTCGCAATCATCGACAAGATGCTCAAGCAGCGGCGCGAGTCGATCGCGCAGTTCGAAAAGGCCGGCCGGCAGGATCTGGTCAGTGCCGAGCAGGCTGAAATCTCGGTGCTCCAGGCCTACATGCCGCAGGCGCTGAGCGCAGCCGAGATCGAAAGCCTCGTGAACGAGACGATTGCGAGCGTGAACGCCGCAGGCCCGAAGGATATGGGGGCCGTGATGGCGGCACTGCGGCCGCGGCTGGCCGGGCGCGCCGACATGGCCGCGGTATCGCAACTGGTGAAGAGCCGCTTGAGCGTCTGAGTTTGAGCGTCTGAGTCGGGTGCACGAGCCGCGCCGCGCTGGCATGGATGTTGCCCCCTAAGTTGCCGAATTCCATCCCCTATAATTGCGAACCGTCGGCGCTCGCTGGACACCCAGGCTCCAGGGCATGGCAGTGCGCGAGTCGTGCATCGCGACGGCGGGTAATTCTCGCTGAGAGGGCAGGCAGCGCATGATCCCGGACGATTTCAAGCAGCAGCTGCTCAGCCGGGTCGACATCGTGGACGTGATCGAGCGTCATGTGCAGCTGCGCAAGGCCGGTCAGAACTACGTCGCGCGCTGCCCCTTCCACAACGAAAAAACCCCCTCGTTCTCGGTCAGCCCCAGTAAGCAGTTCTACCATTGCTTCGGCTGCGGCGCGCACGGCAACGCCATCGGCTTCGTGATGGAGCACGCGGGCATGGGCTACGTCGACGCGGTCAAAGAGCTTGCCGCCACGGTGGGGATGACGCTGCCCGAGCAGCGTGCAACCGACGTTGTGACACGCACCCAGCAGGGGCCGGATCTGACGGAATGCCTGCTGCGCGCCGCGCGCTTCTACAAGGAACAGCTCAAACG
>JBOIEI010000728.1:0-11972 GCA_050741055.1 Burkholderiales bacterium
CCGCCGCGATCGCCCTGACCCCACTCGCATCGGCTGCGCTCCTATGAAGCGAACGCTCTTGCACGGTTTGTCGCGGCTCGGCTGCGTCGTCGTTTGCCTGGCGCTCACCGCCTGCGAGCGTGCGGACTCCCAGCCCGGCGCCGGCAGGCCACCGCCGGAAGTGTCGGTGGTCGAGGTCCAACCGCGCGATCTGCCGGCCACTTACGAGTACGTCGGCCAGACTGCCGGATCGCGCGATGTCGAAGTGCGCGCGCGCGTGACCGGCATTCTGCTCAAGCGCAACTATCGCGAGGGCGCGGCCGTGAAGCGCGGTCAATCGTTGTTCACGATCGATCCGGCGCAGTTTCAGATCGCACTGCAAAGAGCGGACGCGGAACTGGCCGCGGCCGAGGCACGCCACGATCAGGCCCGGCGCAACAGCGCACGCCTCAAGCCGCTCGCCGAGGCGAAGGCCGCGAGCCAGAAGGACTACGACGATGCGGTAGCAGCCGAGCGCATCGCCAGCGCGGACGTGAAGCTCGCGCATGCACGCCTGGCCGAAGCGAAGCTGAACCTGGAGTGGACGCGGGTGGAAGCCCCGATCGCCGGCCTGACCAGCCGCGCGAGCCAATCGGAAGGCACGCTCGTATCGGGGCCGAACGTGCTTCTCACCACGATCACGCAGATCGATCCCATCTGGGTCACGTTCGGCATCCCGGAGCGCGAGCATCTGGCGATTCGGAAGGCCGTCGACGAGGGGCAGCTGAAACTGCCGGGCGGCGGCAGCGGATTCGACGTGAAGGTGCGGCTCTCCGATGGCAGCGCGTACGCCCCGAAGGGCCGGCTCGATTTCAGCGACGTGCGCGTGAATCCCGCCACCGGCACCACCGAAACGCGCGCCGAGTTGCCCAACCCAGGCGAGCGGCTCAGGCCCGGCCAGTTCGTGCGCGTCGTCCTGAGCGGCGCCATGCGTCCGAATGCGATCGCCGTGCCGCAGCGCGCGGTGCTCGATGGGCCGCAAGGCAAGTTCGTCTATCTGGTCGACGCGCAAAGCAAGGTCGAGATGCGTTTGGTCGAAGTCGGCGACTGGCAAGGCGATGACTGGATCATCCACAAGGGGCTCGCGGCGGGGGACAAGGTGATCGTGGCGGGCCTGATGAAGATCGGCCCGGGAGCGCCGGTGCGCATCGCGAGCCCGGCTGCCGCCAAGCCCGGCGCGCCCAAGCCGCCGGCCGAACCGTCACCCGCAAAGAAATAGCGCCATGCTCTCGCGTTTCTTCATCGACCGCCCGATCTTCGCAGCGGTGCTCTCGATGTTCATCGTGCTGGCCGGGCTCGCGGCCATGCGCGTGCTGCCGATCGCGCAGTATCCGGAGATCGCGCCGCCGGTGGTGACCGTCACCGCAACCTATCCCGGCGCTTCCGCCGAAGTCCTCGAGCAGACGGTCGCGGCCCCGCTCGAGAACCAGATCAACGGCGTGGAGCGCATGATCTACATGAGCTCGAGCTCGGGCTCCAACGGTGTCGTGCAGATCCAGGTGACGTTCGACATCGGCACCGACGTCGATCAGGCCGCAGTCGCCGTCAACAACCGCGTGAAGCAGGCCGAGCCGCGCCTGCCCTTGGAGGTACGTCGCCTCGGGGTGATGGTGGAAAAGGGCTCGTCCTCGTTTCTGCAGGTGCTCGCCTTCTATTCCCCGGACGGGCGCTTCGACGATCTCTACACCAGCAACTACGTGACGCTCAACGTGCTGGACGTGATGAAGCGCGTGCAAGGCACGACCAACGTGCAGATCTTCGGCGCCAAGGACTACGCCATGCGCATCTGGGTGCGGCCCGATCGCCTGACGCAGCTCGAGCTCACCACGGTCGATCTCATCAACGCGCTCAACGAGCAGAATGCGCAGTTCGCCGTCGGCAAGGTCGGCGCCGCCCCGACCGGCGGCCCGCAGGAGCTGGTCTACACCGTGAGGACCAAGGGCCGGCTGTCGGAACCGCGCGAGTTCGAAGAGATCATCGTGCGCGCCAATCCCGACGGCTCGACGTTGAGATTGAAGGACGTGGCGCGGGTCGAGCTCGCATCGAAGGACTACGAGTTCATCGGCCGCATCAACGGCCAGCCGGCCACCCTCATGGGCATCTTCCTGCTGCCCGGCGCCAATGCGCTCGAAGTCGCGCAGAAGGTGCGCGATACCATGCAGGAGCTCTCCACGCGCTTCCCGGCCGGGCTCGCCTATTCGATTCCGTACGACACCACGCGCTTCGTAGAGGTATCGATCCGCGAGGTGCTGTTCACGCTCGGCGAGGCGATGATCCTGGTGTTTCTGGTCGTGTTCCTGTTTCTGCAGAAGTGGCGCGCGACGCTCATTCCGATCGTTGCCGTGCCGGTGTCGCTGATCGGCACCTTCGCCGGTTTGCTCGCGCTCGGCTACTCGATCAATACGCTGACGTTGTTCGGCATGGTGCTCGCGATCGGGATCGTCGTCGACGACGCCATCGTCGTGCTGGAGAACGTCGAGCGCATCATGCGCGAAGAGGGCCTGTCGGTGCGCGAGGCGGCGATCAAGGCGATGCACGAAGTCACCGGGCCCGTGATCGCGATCGTGCTGGCGCTGTGCGCGGTGTTCGTTCCGATCGCGTTCTTCGGCGGCCTCACCGGCGAGCTGTATCGCCAGTTCGCGGTGACGATTTCCATCGCCGTCGTGATCTCGGGCCTGGTTGCCCTGACGCTCACCCCGGCGCTGTGCGTATTGCTGCTCAGGCACGGCAGCGGCGAGCCCAACCGCCTCTTCCGTGGTTTCAATCGCTGGTTCGGACGCGTGACCGATCGCTACGAAAACGGCGTGGCCTGGATGATTCGTCGCGGCGCGATCGGCCTGCTGCTCTTTGCCGGTATGGTCGCGGTCACCGCGTGGTTGTGGCGCATCACGCCCGGCAGCCTCGTCCCCGACGAGGACCAGGGCTTCTACATCGCGGCCGTAATCCTGCCCGACGGCGCAACCTTGCAGCGGACCGACAAGGTGGTGGCCGAGGTGCTCGAGGTCATCCAGTCCAATCCGGCCAACGAGGACGCGGTCGCCTTCACCGGCTTCGACTTCATCGGCGGCGGATTTCGCAACAACGCCGCCACCATCTTCGTCACGCAGAAGCACTGGGACGAGCGCAAGGGCATCGCGACGCCGCAACTGGTGGGCGAGCTCTTCATGAAGACGGCGCACATCAGGGAGGCGCTGGTGCTGGCATTCGCCCCGCCCCCCATCTTCGGCCTGGGGACGGCGGGCGGCTTCGAGTTCTACATCCAGAATCGAGGCGAGGGCGGTCCGGAGCGCATGGCGCAGGTCATGCAGCAGTTCCTTGCCAAGGCCAACAGCGAGCCGATGCTGGCTGGCGTGCAGACGCTGTGGCGTGCATCGGTGCCACAGCTGTACGTGGACCTCGACCGGACCGCGGCCAAGGCACGCGGCATTGCGCTGGACGACTTGTACAGCACGCTCGCCGCCACGATGAGCAGCTACTACGTCAACGACTTCAACCGCTTCGGACGCACCTGGCAGGTGCTGATGTCGGCCGAGCCCGCCTACCGCATGCGCCCGGACGCGATCGGCGAGATTTACCTGCGCTCGGTACGCGGTGAGATGGTGCCGCTGTCCGCGCTCGCCGACATCCGCTTCACCGCGGGTCCCGACACGCTCGACCGCTTCAACAACCTCCCGGCCGTGAAGCTGATCGGCCAGGCGGCTCCGGCTGTGAGCTCCGGCCAGGCGATCCAGGTGGTCGAGCGAATCGCATCCGAAGTGCTGCCAAGCGAATTCAGCTTCGACTGGGGCGGCGCCTCGTATCAGGAAAAGCGCGCAAGCGGCGCCTCGACGCTCGCGCTCGGCCTGGGCGCATTCATGGTGTTCCTGATCCTGGCCGCACAGTACGAGCGCTGGTCGCTGCCGCTGTCGGTGCTGCTGGCGATGCCGTTCGGCACCTTCGGCGCGCTGGCCGCCGTGTACCTGCGCGGGCTCACCAACGACATCTATTTCCAGATCGGACTGGTGACGCTGCTGGGGCTTGCGGCCAAGAACGCGATCCTGATCGTCGAGTATGCGATCTACAAGAAGAACGAGGGCATGACCGCGTCGGCCGCCGCCATCGAAGCCGCGCGCCTTCGCTTCCGGCCGATCCTCATGACCTCGCTTGCATTCATACTGGGCGTGCTGCCGCTCGCGATCAGCACCGGCGCGGGTGCGGGCGCGCGCCATTCGGCCGGCACCGGCGTGATGGGCGGCATGATCGCGGCCACGTTTCTCGCGATCTTTTTCGTGCCGTTGTTCTTCCGCGTGCTGATCGACCGTAAGCTCGTCGAACGCCGTTCCACCGACGAGCTGAAGGCCGAGGTCGCGCACGTCCGCGACGTCGCCCACAAAGCAACCGACCTTCCGCATGTGCGCCCGCATTGACGTTCGCGCACCGCTGCGCAGCGCCGCCCTCGCACTGGCCGCGTGCGTGCTGGCTGGCTGCCTGCCGAATGCCGCCGAGACAGTGAAGCCGGCACTCGAGATGCCGGTCGCATGGCAGGCGCTTCCGGCCGATGGACGCGCAATCACGGTGGCCGACTGGTGGAACGTCTACGGCGACCCGGTGCTCGAGCGCCTGGTCGACGAAGCGCTGGCGCAAAGCACCGACATCGCCGCGGCCGTGGCACGCGTCGACGAAGCGCATGCGCTGGTCGCGGTAACCGAAGCCGACCGCCGCCCCGTAATCGATCTGACCGCGGACGCAGATCGCAGCCGGATTTCGCGCCGCAGCGGCATGGCCTTGCCGCCCGGCAGCCCGGTTGAGCGCAACAATTACCGCCTTGCCCTCAATGCCTCCTACGAGCTGGACCTGTGGAATCGCCTGCGCAACGCGACCGAGGCTGCGCGCGCCGAGCTGCTCGCCGCGCAGGCCGCACGCGACACCGTGCGCATCGCGGTCACGGCATCGGTGGCACAATCGTACTTCACGCTACGTGCGCTCGACCTGCAAATCGCGACCACACAGCGCACGATCGATGTGCGCAGCCGCGCCCTCGATCTGCAGCGCAAGCGAGTCGAAGCGGGCGTATTGGCCGAGCTCGATCTGCGCCAGGTGGAAGCGGAGCTTGCCGCCGTGCGTGCCCAGCTGCCTCCGCTCATCGGCAGCCGGGAACGCGAAGAGGCGGCGCTGGCTGTCCTGCTCGGGCGCTCGCCGCGAGCGATCATGGCGGAGGTTATTCCCTCACCCCCACCCCCTCTCCCGAAGGGAGAGGGGAGCGTCGTGCCGCCCGCTGATGCGGGCGGGCTCCAGGATCGCGACGCCGATCTCGGCCTCATCGCCCCGGTGATTCCCGCCGGCGTTCCTTCTGAGCTGTTGCTGCGGCGGCCCGACATCGTCGAGGCGGAGCGGCGTCTAGCGGCAGCGAACGCCCGGGTCGCCATTGCGCGCGTCGCGCACTTTCCTTCCATCGCGCTGACCGGCTATCTCGGCACCGAGAGCGCGGCGCTGGGCGGTCTGTTCTCCGGCCCCGCCGGCATCTGGCAGTTGGCGGCTGCGCTGGTGCAGCCGATATTCGCCGGCGGCCGCCTCGATGCCGAGCTCGAAGCCGTTAGCGCACGCGAACGCCAGGCGCTCGCGCGCTACCAGGGCGTCATTCAGGCTGCCTTCCGAGATGTTCGCAGTGCGCTCGCGAGCCAAACGCAGGCGCGTGCGAGTTTCGACGCCGAGCAGGCGCGCGTGCGCGCGCTTGCCGAGACGGTGCGCCTCGCGCGGCTACGCTACGAAGGCGGGCTTGCGAGCCAGCTGGAGCTGCTCGATGCGCAACGCAGTCTCCTGGCCGCCGAGCTGAACCGGATCGAAGCGCTACGCGCGCATCGGGTGGCTATCGCAGCCCTGCTGCAGGCATTGGGCGGCGGCTGGGATACGCCCCCCGTCGCCCCCGCGGAAGCGGGGGGCCAGGCGAAGTAAAGCGCTTCTGGATTCCCGCCTCCGCGGGACTGACGTGCTTCAAGCGAAAGCGCGCTTCGCGCAAGACGCAACGCAGTCCCAACCTCTTCTTCGTTACTTCGGACGCGCGGAGAAAAATTGCGCGAGCGTGTATTCGTCGGTGCGGCCCGGATAACGCAAATCCGAGCGCATCGCCCAGGTGGCGACCTGATGATGCAGCAGAATGACGGCGTAATCCCTCACCGCAATCGCCATGGCGGCCTTGGCGAGCGCCTCGCGCCTGGCCTGGTCGACCGTTCCCAGCGCCTGTTCGACCGCGCGATCGAGTTGCGCATCGGAATAACCGCCCCAGTTCCAGCTGCCCAGGCCTTTCTCCGCTGAAGGCGTGGCGACCAGCGAGCGCAACGCGAGATCGCCGGCAAAGGAGCCCCAGCCGAGCAGCGCGACGCCGAACTCGCCGTTGCGAGCCTTGGTGAAATAGGTGGCGGCCGGCAGCGCCTCGACCCGCACAACTTGCACGCCGATCCGAGCCCACATCTGCGCGACCGTCTGCGCCACCTGCTCGTCGTTGATATAGCGGTTGTTCGGCGTCGAAAGCGTCAGGCGAAAGCCTTCCGGGTAGCCGGCTTCGGCGAGCAGCTGGCGCGCCGCTTTCGGATCGTGGGGCGGCGGGCGAAGCGAAGCGTCGTGCGCGAACACGGGCGGCGCCACCAGGTTGCCGGCAGGCACGGCGAGCCCCTCCATCACCTTGGCGACCAGCGCCTTGCGGTCGATCGCGGCCGACAGCGCCGCGCGCACGCGCCGGTCGCGAAACGGATTGCGTGCGAGCGGCTTGCCGTTTGCGTCCGTAACGCCAGGCGGAGCGTCGCGGTATTGGTCGAGATGCAGGAAGATCGTGCGCCACGAGACCTTGCGCTCGATGCGCAGGCGCTGATCGCGGGCGATGCGCGCCACATCGCTGGTCGGGATGTTCTCGATCGCATCGACGTCGCCGGCGAGCAGCGCCGCCATTCGCGCCGCGTCCTGCGGCAGGATGCGCAGCGTCACGCGCGCCCAGGCCGGCTTGTCGCCCCAGTAGGTATCGTTGCGCACCAGGTCCACGCGGTTGCCGCGGGCGAACGATTCCAGCCGGAACGGCCCGGTGCCGACGGCCGCACGCCCGGCATTGAAATCCTCGGTGCCTGCGTCCCCCACGGCGCGCGAGACGATGAAAATGGAATTCAGATCCTGCGGCAGCACCGCGTGCGGCTTGGCCGTCTTGAAGCGGATCGTGTGCGCATCGACGATCTGGATTTCGCGGATTGCGCGCACGAAGCCGCCGAACTGGCCGCCCTTTTCGGCCAGGGCGGCCGCGCGCCGGATGGAGAATTCGACATCGCGCGCGTCGAACGGCGAGCCGTCGTGGAAGCGCACATCCTTGCGCAGCACGAACTCCCAGGTCGTGTCGTCGAGCGCACGCCACGAAGTGGCAAGGCCCGGGATGAGACGCGTATCGGCGTCGACGTTCGCCAGCGCATCGAACACGTGCCAGGCGACGGCATTGTTGGGCGCGATGTTGGCATAGTGCGGATCGAGCGCCGTAACGTCGGCCGCCATGCCGATGCGCAGCGTCTGGGCCATCGCCTGCAGGGGCAACGCAGCCAGCACGGTCGCGCACAGCGCAGCCAGCCAGCGCAACCAACGCCGAAACGTCGGGCGCAGGAGAGGATCGGGTCGCGTCATGGCCTTCGTCCTTGCGGAGAAATCGGCGCGCAAATTGGGTGGTGCAACGCGCGTGGTGCAAAGCCTCCAGTGCGCGGCGTACGGCAGCGGCGTCCAACCAGGTCAGGGACTTGGCGGCTGCCGGTTGCGGCCAGTCTAGCATCCGCGCCCGCGCGTTCCGCCGGCCCGACCCCCGGGTGTATCATCGAAGCACTCTCCTTCGGCCGGTGGCTCACATGCTCGAGTGGCAATTTCCCTATACGTCCCAGCGCATGCCCGTGCTGGCCTCCAACATCGTCGCCACCTCGCAGCCGCTGGCCGCCCAGGCCGGTTTACGCATGCTGGCTGCGGGCGGCAACGCGGTCGATGCCGCGCTGGCTACCGCGATGACATTGACCGTGGTGGAGCCCACCAGCAACGGCATCGGAGCCGACGCCTTCGCACTCGTCTGGGACGGCAAGCAACTGCATGGCCTGAACGCATCGGGCCGCTCGCCGGCGGCGTGGAGCCCGAAACGGTTCGCGGGCTCGAGCGCGATCCCGAAGCGCGGCTGGGACTCGGTCACGGTGCCAGGGTGCGTTTCTGCCTGGCGCACGCTATCGGAAAAATTCGGCAAGCTGCCGTTCGCGGATCTGGCGCAACCCGCCATCCGCTACGCCGCCGACGGCTATCTCGTGAGCCCGACCATCGCTCGGCTGTGGGCAAGACAGGCGCCCGACCTGGCCGATCAGCCGGGCTTTCGCGAGGCGTTCATGCCGCGCGGGCGTGCGCCGCAGGCGGGTGAATTGTTCCGCCATCCCGAACAGGCTCGCACGCTCGCGCTGATCGCCGAAAGCCGCGGCGAAGCGTTCTATCGCGGCGAGCTCGCCGAGCGCATGGTCGCGCATTCGAAGGAAAACGGCGGCGCATTGTCGATGGAGGATCTCGCGAGCCACCAGGCCGATTGGGTGGCACCGATCGCGATCGACTATCGCGGCTACCAGGTGCACGAGATCCCGCCCAATGGCTGGGGCATCGCCTGCCTGATGGCGCTCGGCATGCTGGAGAATTTCGACATGGCGAGCCTTGCGCCCGAATCGGCGCAGTCGCTGCACCTGCAGGTCGAGGCGATGAAGCTCGCGTTCGCCGATGCGCAACAGCATGTCGCAGATGCTGCAGCCATGCGCGTGAGCACAGCTGCGTTGCTCGACAAGGGCTATCTCGCGGAGCGCGCCAAGCTGATCGACCGATCGTGTCCAGGCAATCCAACCTTCGGTGCGCCGCGCGGCGGCACGGTGTACCTCACCACCGCCGATGCCTCCGGCATGATGGTGTCGTACATCCAGTCGAACTACCAGGGCTTCGGCTCCGGGATCGTAGTTCCAGGAACCGGCATCAGCATGCAGAACCGCGGCATCGGCTTCGTGCTCACCGAAGGCCACGTCAACCAAGTGGGCCCGCGCAAGCGTCCGTTCCATACCATCATCCCGGCGTTCATGACGCGGGGCACCGAGCCCGTGATGGGATTCGGCGTGATGGGAGGCTACATGCAGGCGCAGGGTCACCTGCAAATGGCGCTGCGGCGGGTGGACCACGGGCAGAATCCGCAGGCGATGATCGATGCGCCGCGCTGGCGCGTGGACGGATCGGTCGTGAACGTCGAGGAAGCCATGCCGCAGCAAGCGATCGAAGCCTTGCAGGGTCTGGGCCATTCGGTCGTGGTCGCCGAGCGCTTCGATACCGACTTCGGCCGCGCGCAAATCATTCTGAAGACCGAAGGCGGCTACGTGGGCGCATCCGAATGGCGCACCGACGGCCAGGCGGTCGGTTTCTAGGTTCTTCCGGAGCAGGCAATGTCCGAGCACCGCGTGCAGACGATCTGGCAGCGAACCTCCAACGATTTCACCTACGCCAGCTACAACCGCGATCACGAGTGGCGCTTCAAGGACGGGGTCGCCGTCGGCGCTTCTGCCTCGCCGCAGTACAAGGGCAACCCCAACCTGCCCGATCCGGAAGACGCATTCGTCGCCGCGCTGTCGAGCTGCCACATGCTCACCTTCCTGGCCGTCGCCGCCAAGCGCGGCTTCGTGGTCGATCGCTACGACGACGCCGCGGTCGGATATCTGGAGAAGAATGCGCAAGGCAAGCTCGCTATCGCTCGCGCGGAGCTCAGCCCACGCATCGTGTTCGCTGGCGAGCGCCAGCCCGATGCCGAAATGCTGCGGCGGATGCACGACGAAGCCCATCACGGCTGCTTCATCGCCAACTCGGTCTCGACCCAGGTGAGCGTGAGCGAACAGGCGCCGGGCTGAATCCGGCGCCGGCTGCACGCTCGCAACGCTACCGCCAAGGAGGCAACGCATGGCCGCTAGCGGCACGTTCGACGCGCTGAGCTGGCGTCCGACCCTGGCCGGGCGCGAGTGCGCCGTGGCGAGCGGCCATTATCTCGCTACCCTCGCTGCGCAACGCGTACTGGACGCAGGCGGCAATGCGATCGATGCCGGCGTCACGGCTGCCATGGCGCTCGCCGTGCTGCAACCGGACATCGTCAGCTTCGCCGGCGTGGCGCCGACGCTGATCTACCTGGAAAACGAAGCGCGCGTCGTCAGTCTCGCCGGGCTCGGCTATTGGCCCGCAGCCACCGATGTCGAGCGCCTGCGTCGCGAAGGCGGCGAAGCCGTTCCCGAAGGCATCCTGCGCACCGTGCTGCCGGCCGCACCCGCCACGCATATCGAGGCGCTGCGCCGTTGGGGAACGCTCTCGTTCGAGCAAGCCGTCGGCCCCGCGTTCGAGCTCGCACGGCAGGGCTTCTATCTCTATCCCTTCCTGCATTACGGCATCGAATCGCACGCGGCCGACTTCGATCGCTACCCGGAGAACCGCAGCATCTTCCGTCCCAACGGGCAGACCCCGGCGATGGGAAGCCTTCTGCGCCAGGAGAACCTCGCTCGTACACTCTGGCGCCTGATCGAAGCCGAGCGCGCCTGCCGCGGCGACCGGGATGCGAAGCTGCGCGCGGTGCACGCGTGCTTCTACCGCGGCCCAATCGCCGCCGACATCGCCGAGTTTCATGCCCGCGCAGGCGGATTCCTCACGCGTACCGATCTCGCTTCCTTCGAAGTCCCGGTCGAGGATCCGATCACCTGTCGCTACAAGCATTACACCGTGCACTCGTGCGATACCTGGTGCCAGGGCATCGTCCTGCTCGAAGCGCTGAAGATCCTGGAGGGCATCGACCTTCCTGCGCTGGGCTTCAACAGCAGCGCCTACGTCCACACGGTGGCCGAGGCGCTGAACCTCGCCTTTGCCGATCGGGAAGCGTACGTAGGCGACCCGAAATTCGTCGCCGTGCCGGTGGCCGGGTTGCTCAGCGACGACTACGCGGGCAGCCAGCGCAGCCGGATCGATCCCAAGCGGGCGTTCGGTGCGATGCCCCAGCCCGGATTGCCGCCTGGTGCGTCGGCGCAGCGCACAGCGGCTCTGAGCCACGCACACGGAAAGGTGCCGGCCCCGGCGGATACCATCTACGCCTGCACCGTGGATCGCTTCGGCAATGCATACTCGGCCACGCTGTCAGATACCAGCTACGACAATCCGATGGTGCCCGGCATGGGCCTGTCGATCAGCTCACGCGGCAGCCAGTCACGGCTCGAGCCCGATCACCCGGCTTGCGTCACGCCGGGAAAACGGCCGCGCCTGACGCCGAGCCCGGCGCTCGCGCTTCGTGACGGCAAGTTCTTCATGGCGTTCGGTACGCCGGGCGGCGATATCCAGAGCCAGGCGATGCTGCAGGCATTCCTGAACGTCACCGAGCTCGGCATGCCATTGCAGCGTGCGATCGAAGCGCCGCGTTTTGGCACGTTCAGTTTCCCGAATTCATTTGCGCCCCATGCCTACCTGCCGGGACGCCTGTGCGCGGAAAGCCGCATCCCGGAAAGTTGCCTTGCGGACCTGGAGCGTCTGGGGCACAACGTCGAGCGTTGGGGTGCGGCCGTCTGGCTCGCGGGCGCCGTGTGCGCCGTGCGCCGCGATCCGGACACTCGCTTGCTGCACGCGGGCGCGGACCCACGCCGCGAGGCCTACGCGCTCGCCTGGTAAGCGAATGGGAAGCCCGCGTTCAGAATCTTCCGCGCCCGCCACGTCGCGCGCGCCCAGCCGGGTCGACGGTTCGCCTCCCGGGCGTTCGCGTCCACGTTATCGCGTGATCGCCGAACGCCTGCTGGCCGAGATCGCGAGCGGCAAGCACGCCGTCGGCACGCTGCTGCCGACCGAGATCGAGCTGTGCGCCCGCTTCGGCGCCAGCCGCTATACCGTGCGCGAGGCGCTGCGCGTCATCACCGAGAAGGGGCTGGTCACGCGCCGGC
>JBOIEI010000729.1:0-3663 GCA_050741055.1 Burkholderiales bacterium
GCGCGTCTTCGGCGCGTGCTTCGCCTTCGAGCAACAAGCTGTCGAGCATCGTTTGCATCGCCTGATCGTGCGAGCCGGGTCGCAGGCTTCGCCACCGGCGCAGATCGTCGCCGGTGGGACGACGCAACCTCACGTGCCGGTCGCCTTCGAGCGGCGCCTCGATGAACGCATCGTCGTGCGGACTTTCGAGCAGCGCGCGCAGCGACAACGCAAACTCGAACGGTTCGCCGCATCCGTTTTCTCGGCAACGCGCGCTGAACGAGAATTCGCGCGCGGACGCATCGGTGATGCCGACCAGGTGTAGCAGCGCCGCGGTCCGGATGCCGACCGGCTGCGACCACCAGAATTCGGGATCGTCATGCCCGGCGCAGTGCGCGAGCAGCTCGGTCACCAAGGAAGGCCGGTCGGGGTCGCCGAGATCGAGATCCAGGTCCGCAGCGGCTCCGAAGGGACGCATCGCGGTGTGCGGGGCGCTCGCTTGCATGCTTCAGGCCTTGTGCTCATCCTTGAAGGACCGGCTCCGTGGGCTCGACCACGGCAGGATCGCGTTCCCAGCCTTCGTTCTCGAGCTTGATGGTCTGGATCGCGACCGCGTTGGCGTTCGCATCCAGGTCGGGCAGCGCCTGGAACTCCGAGACCCAGCAGCGATAGATCTTGTAGGCGATGGCGAGCTGGCCGGTCTCGTTGTAGACCTCGAGAATCACGTCCTTGCGAAAATCCTTCAGACTCACCTCGGCGCCCAGGCCCGTGCCCACGTGCCAGACCTTGTTGGCCCAGGCTTCGAACTCGGGATCGTGCGTGACGCCGCGCTCGAGCATGATGGCGTCGTACTTGGTGCGGCCGGGCGATTTGCGCGAAGTCGAAGGGTCGCCTCCCTCGCGGTGCTCGACCACTTCGGTGCTGCGCTTCAGCGCCCCCACCTTGCTCACGCCCGCGACGTAGCGGCCGTCCCACTTGATGCGGAATTTGAAGTTCTTGTAGGGATCGAAGCGATGCGTGTTGACGGCGAACTGGGCCATGACTCGACTCCGTTATTGCAGATCGCCGGCGATCTGCTGGATGGTGATCACGACGAATTCCGCCGGCTTGAGCGGCGCGAACCCGACCACGATGTTGACGATGCCGAGGTTGCGATCGGCCTGGGTGGTCGTTTCCTTGTCGCACTTGACGAAGAACGCCTCCTGCGGCGTCGTGCCCTGGAACGCGCCCTGGCGGAACAGGCCGTTCATGAACGCGCCGACGTTGAGGCGGATCTGTGCCCACAGCGGCTCGTCGTTGGGCTCGAACACCACCCACTGCGTGCCGCGATAGAGGCTTTCCTCGAGGAACAGCGCGAGGCGCCGGATCGGAATGTACTTGTACTCGTCGGCCTGTGCATCGGCGCCGCGGGCGGTGCGCGCACCCCAGGCGACACGGCCGTAGGCGGGGAAGGTGCGCAGCGCGTTCACGCCCAGCGGATTGATCTGCCCGTTTTCGAGGTCGTTCATCGGGCTCGCGAGGTCGAGTACGCCGTTCAGGGTCGCGTCGGTTCCGGCCGGTGCCTTCCACACGCCGCGCTGCGCATCGGTGCGGGCATAGATGCCGGCAAGCGTCCCCGAAGGCGCCATAGCGCGGGGGCGCAGACCGTCGAGCGGATCGACGATGCGCACCGCGGGAAAGTACGTCGCGGAATTGCGGGCCGCGTTGCCCAGCGACAGGTTGCCGGACGCCCATGCGCCGATATCGGCGAGCGTGCGGTTCGACGGCGCATCGACGATGAAGAAGGCGCGCTTCAATTCGCACAGGGCGATCGCCTGCGGGATGACGCCGGCTTCCTGCCCCGCCGTCATGTCGAACAACTCCGGGATGCAAAAGATATTGAACAAATCCACGTCGAGCAGCGCGTACATGCCGGTCTTCGCCGATTCGCTGCCGACGAGGTCGATCGCGCCGCCGCGCGTGCCGTCGACCCCCGGCGTGGCAGGCACCACGTCCGCGACCACCGCGGGCCGAAACTGCGCGGCGCCGGTGAATTCACGCCCGCCGTTGGCAAGCCCCATGTGGATGCTGGCAGCGAGCCCGCCGAACGATCCGCCGGCGATGACCACGCTGGACGATTCGCCCGGCGTGGCGGAGGCGAGCCGCAAGTGGCCGTTCCCCGCCTGGCCATCGGGCCCGGTTTCCGTGGCTTGCAGGTTGGCCGCGAGCCCGGCGTTGGCAATGGCATTGGTCGCCTCGGTGACGAGCTCGCCGATATTGTTCCAGGGCGCGTTCGCGAGCGTCAGCACGAACGGCATCGTGCCGTCGACCGTGCCGCCGATGGTCGCGTTGGTCGGGTCGAGCGGGAAGGTCGGCGCGCCGCTGACCGCGAACCCCGCCTGGTTGAACACCAGGCCAGCGCTACGGTGCACGCGAATCATGGTCGAGGCGTTGTTCACCACCGACTCGGCGTACTGCGCGGAATTGGCGTTCATGCTGAGGTTGCGATGCGTCTCGACCGGGACCAGCGCGCCGTTCTGCAACTGCGAGACGATCAGGTTGAAGTCCGCGTCCGGATTCTTCACGCGCGACGGGAACGTCGGTCCCGGCCCAAGCACTTCCACCGTCAGGCGCAAATCGTTCCCCCAGGCGCCCGGGCTTGCCGCTTCCACTTCCAGCACGTCGGCCGGTGTCGCATCCTGCAGCACCCACGACGCCGTGGCGTGGCCGACCGCGACGCGCACGATGAAGGCCTGCGTGCCGCCGTTGGAGAAGAACTGGCGCACGGCATAGGACACCGGGCTGTCACGGTCGAGCCCGCCATAGGCGCGCTCGAAATCGGCGAAGCTGGTGATCGAAACGGCGCGGTCCGGCTCGCCTTTGCGCGTGTAGCCGACGAAGGCCGCGATCGATGTCGCCACACCGGTGATGGTGCGCACCCCGCTCGGCTTCTCGACGATGTAGACCCCCGGATAGCTGACTTGCGCCATGACGCCGTCTCCTTGATCTGCGAAGTACCCTCAGGACCGCCGCACGCCTGCGTAAACGACCTGACCCCCGGGAAGCGTGCGCCGGTCCACGATGCCCGCCGCTTCCAGCCGCTCGAGCGCTGCGCGGATGCACTCGGGCGATTCCTCCGCGCACTCGCCGGTCAACCACCAAAGCCGTATGCCTTCCACGCTGTCGGCTGCGTCCGGGTGCGCGCGAAGGTAGCGCTCGATCGCATCGGCGATGGTTGCCACGCGATCGGGCCGGGTCGCCATCGAAACGTGCCTCCACGTTGCAGGCCACCTGAGCAAGCCCTGTACCAATTTGCAAGATGTTGATTGGATAAGGATCAGCGAGTGCGCGCGGTCATCGGCTGAGGCGCGCGTGCCTCAGCCGCGCGGCCGGCAAGCGCGTCGATTCGCCGTGTGCGCGGGGTGTGCTGGGAATGCCGCAGGCGGGTCGGAAACGACCCAAGGGTGGCGGGTCAGCGCCCAGCGAGGGAATCAGTCGATGCGGTGGTCAGACTCGAAGCGAGCCGCGAAAGCCTCTCGCCGCGTAGTACGACTGCGCGCCGTTGTGATACACGAACACCTTGCCATAGCGCCGGTCGCAGAAGAGGGCTCCGCCGAGTGAGCGAATGTCAGGCGGTGTCTTGACCCAGCTGGAAGTCTTCGTATCGAACTCACCGAGTCTTTGCAACCCTCGGTATTGTTCCTC
>JBOIEI010000730.1:0-4814 GCA_050741055.1 Burkholderiales bacterium
GGGCACCACCGCATAAGGATAGTTCGAGTACTGCCCGGCCTTTTCGATGAGCTTCAGGTGATTCTTCCAATGCGCGCTGTCGAGCTTCTCGAACGCACCGCGTTTGGCGGCCTCGGCGAAGAAACCCGGAGCGCTGACCAGGTGCACGTCCACCGTGAAGCGGCCGGCCTTGATCTCCTGACGCACTTGCGCCACCGTCTGGCCCGTTCCCTTGCGCAGATTGTTGAACTTGAAGTCCGGACCCAGGTTGTAGTGCTTGATGAACGCCTCGCCCAGGCGTTGCGCGGTCTCGTCGCTGAACAGCGGATTGATGATCGTGACCGCGCCCTCTTTCTTGGCCAGCGGCACGAGCTTCTGTTCCTGCGGGCTCAGGGTCGCCGCGGTCGCCGTCGTGGCGAGGCCGCACGCGAGCAGCAAGCCTGCGAGTAGGGTTGGGATGCGAATGCCATTGCCATTGCCGAGCACCATTGCACGCTCCTCTGGTCGAGGTGAGGACCCATGGACAAAAAGCGGACAAAAAGACGAAAGCGGCCAAAAGCGGGAAGTCCCGCCACAACCGGATGCATGAGCCCCTGGGACGGGGCAGGATGTGAACGACTTAGCCGGTGCTTGCCAGTACGCCGGCATAACGACGCCGCCGGCGCGCGCGGCACAGGCCGGGCCTTGCTAAGGATTCCAGTTTGGCATGCAGGGGCATTATGTACCAAGAGGGGGTCGACGTACCGTACTCTCCGTGCTGCCCGCATCACCTCGATCGCCATGGAACTTCGCCACGCGCGGCTCACTCTGTAGACCATCGCAGGTCCGGTCGCGTGCGCTTGTCTGGGCGCCGGTCCGCGACGCCCCGTAGGTCGAACTCGCAGGGAGCGAAATCGCGCGGCGCACGACCGCCGCGCGCCGCCGCCATGCGGCGAAGGTTCTGTCGGGCGGGGAGCAGCGGCTGCTCGAGATCTCTCGCGCGCTGGTGATGAATCCCGACGTTCTTCTGGTCGACGAACCTTCGATCGGCCTGGAACCCCGCTTCATCGACATGGTGTTCGAAATTCTCGCCGAGCTTCAGCGCCACGAGGGCAAGACCATCATCATGGTGGAGCAGAACGCCGCGCGCGGGCTCGAATTCGCCGATATCGGCTACGTGCTGGTATCGGGCAGCATCGCCATGGCGGCTACGGGCAAGGAGCTGCTCAGCAATCCCGATGTCGGCCGCCTGTTCCTGGGCGGCTGAGGCGAAATGCAGGCCCGCACGCTATGGCGGGCCTGCAGCCCCTGGGATGGTTTACTGCCGGGGTTTCTTACTGCGTCTTGATGCCGATGTCCTTGATCACCTTGCCCCAGAACGCGACCTGTTCCTGCATGAAGCGGTCGAAGTCCTCGGGCGAGTCGCTGGTGATCTGCTGCGCGCTCACCTTCTGGTAGCGCTCGCCGACCCAGGGATCGTGCACCACTTTCGTGAAGGTCTTGAACAGCTTGTCGACGATCGGCCGCGGCGTGCCCTTGGGTACGTAGATGCCTTGCCACGATCCCAGGCTCAGCTCCGGGTAGCCCAGCTCGACCATGGTCGGAATATTGGACAGCGCCGGAATGCGCTGCTTGGAAACGACGGCGAGGATCTTGATCTTGCCGGAGTTGGCATGCGGCACGAGCGAGGCCGTGGTCACCATCGTCGCCGCGACCTCGCCGGAAATGGTCGCAATGGTGGCCGCCCCCGCGCCGCCCTTGTAGGGCACGTGCGCCATCTTGATGCCGGCCTTCAGCATGAAGAATTCCAGCGCCATGCGCTGCGCACTGCCGTGGCCGGCCGAGCCGTAGTTGAGCTTGCCCGGGCGCTGCTTGTCGTATTCGATGAACTCGGCCATGGTCTTGACCGGCAGTGCGGCGTGGATGCCGAACGCGCCCGGCACATCGACCACGAGCGTGATGGGAATGAAGTTGCGCGTGGACTTGTACGGGAAGTTCGGGAACATGCTCGGGTTGATACCCATGCTGCTCACGTTGCCGAGCAGGAACGTATAGCCGTCCGGCGTGGCGCGCGCGGCCTGCTCGACCCCGATATTGCCCGAAGCCCCGGGCCGGTTTTCGGCGACGACCTGCTGGCCGAGCGCTTCGCTCAACTTCGGCTGCAGGATGCGGCCGATGAAATCCGACGCCCCGCCCGGAGAGAACGGAATGATCATCCGCATCGGTCGGCTCGGGTACTGGGATACCGGCTCCTGCGCCGGTGCTTGCGCCATCGCAGCGCATGGAAACGCACAAACCATCGCCAGAGCGTGCGCGAGCCGTTTCATCGCAATGCCTCCTTGTTGATCATTCTCTCTATGCTTCCTTATCGATGGTCCGGTATTGGTCGATGGTTCGATCAGAACCCGACGCCCTTCGGATGCTCCTTTGCGCTCGCATCAACCGATCTTGAGGTTGATCTCGCGCACCACGTCGCCCCATTTCTTGTAGTCCGCCCGGATCACTTCGGCAAAGGACTTGGGATCGGTCGACACCAGGTCGTTTCCCACGCGCTTGAATGCGCTCTGAACGTCGGGGCGCGCCAGCACCTTGGTGAGATCGGCGTGGATGCGCTGGATCGCGGCCTGCGGCGTTCCGGCGGGAGCCAGCAAGCCGGTCCAGAGCGTAGCCTCGTAACCCTTGACCGTCTCGCCGATCGCGGGCACCTCGGGGATCGCCGGCGCGCGCTCGGCGCTGGTGACGCCGATGATCCTGAGCTGCCCGGCCTTGTGCTGGTTGATGACGCTCGTGATGCCCAGACAGCCGACCTTCACCTGGCCCGAGAGCAGATCGGCGCGCGCCGGGCCGCTGCCCTTGTAGGGCACGTGCACGATGTTGATCTTGGCCATCGACACGAACAAGGCCCCGAACAGGTGCTGGGCGCCGCCGTTGCCCGACGACGCGATATTGATCTTCCCGGGCTCTTTCTTCGCCAGGTCGATCAGCTGCTGCACCGTGCTCACCCCGAGCGAAGGATGGACCGTGAGCGCATACGGCTGGGCGCCGTATTGCATGATCGGCATGAAGTCGCGCATCGGATCGTACGGGGTCTTGCGATAGAGATGCGGCACGATCACCAACGGCGTTCCCGACGCCATCAAGGTATAGCCGTCGGGCGTCGACTTGGCCGCGATCTCGGTGCCGATCAGTCCGCCGGCGCCGGTGCGATTGTCGATGACGATCTGCTGGCCGAGCAGCTCGGGCAGCTTGTTCGCCCAGATGCGGGTCACGACATCGGCCGCGCCGCCGGCAGAGTAGGGGATGATCAGCCGCACGGGGCGGCTCGGATAGGGTTCGGCCGCCACGGCCGTCGAGACCCAGAGCGATCCCGCGGCGCACAACATCGAGCCTGTAGCCAGTGCAATTCGCTTCATCTTTCCTCCTGTCCCTCACTTGCAGTGCGCGCATCGGCATGCAGGCCGATGCTGTTCGCCCGCGTACAGCGCGACGTGGATGTCATCCGCGCTGCGAAAAGCACCTAAAGATATTCGTTCCGCTGCGGCCTGCCTGCCCGGAATTCCTGTACGTCGGCACGCGAAGCCAGCCGAGAGTTGCCGCTCGCATAGCGGGCGGGCTTGCCTTCCCGGTTGGACCGACGGCCGCAAATCCGCCGGGGGCTAGAATAAGCGAACACAACTCCAATGAGGAGGCCTATCGTGAATCGATCCCGAACGATCGGGTGCAGCTGCGCCTGTGCATTGGTGCTGGCGGCCGTCCCGGTACTGGTGGCCGTTCCGGCATTGGCGCAGACCCCGTATCCTACCCAGCAGATCCGGATCGTGTGCCCGTTTCCCGCGGGCGGGGGGACCGACCTCACCTCGCGCCTGCTGGGCGAGCAGCTGCACAAGTCCATGGGGCAGCCGGTGATCGTCGACAACCGCACCGGCGCGAGCGGCATGATCGGCACCGGCTACGTCGCCAAGGCCAAGCCCGATGGCTATACGGTGCTGGTCGCCTCGGGCGAGATGGCGGTCAATCCGCACATGTACAAGTCGATGGCATACGACATCGAAAAGGACCTGCAGCCAATCACGCTATTGGTGAAGGTTCCCAACGTGCTGGCGGTGCATCCGAGCCTCCCGATCCACAACGTGGCGGAACTGGTCGCGTTCGCCGGGAAGAACCCCGGCAAGATGACGTTCTCGTCCAGCGGCGTCGGCAACCCGCAGCAGCTCAACGGCGAGCTCTTCAACAAGATGGCAGGTACGAAGATCCTGCACGTGCCGTACAAGGGCGCGGCGCCGCAGCTGGCCGGGCTCGCGGGCGGCGACGTGACGATGACCTACGTCAGCATCGGTGCGGCCAAGCCCTTCATCGACGGCAAGCGCATCCGCCCGATCGCGGTCACCTCGAAGACGCGGGTTTCGGCGCTGCCGGACGTGCCGCCGATCTCGGACTACCCGCCATTGAAGGACTACGAGCTGGTGAATTTCTTCGGCTTCCTCGGGCCGGCCGGCATGCCCGACCCGGTGCTGCGCAAGCTCAACCAGCATGCCGTGCAGGCGTTGAAGAATCCCGAAATGGTGACCCGCCTGCGCAACGTTGGCTACGAGCCCGCACCGACCACGCCGGAAGAATTTCGCGACTTCATCCGCGCCGAGCTGAAAAAGTTCGGCCAGGTGATCGTCGAGGCGGGCGTGAAGCCGGCACAGTAAAGCAGATTCTTTGGTCGGCGTTCCGCCCGGACCACACTGCATGATGGCGGTCGCTCTCGCTTAACAGCGCGACCAGCGGACCAGTATCGACTAGCGGGCTGGAAATCACTTGCCGTAGCCTTCCATGTGCTTCGGATTGCTGGACAGGTCGCGGGGTGCCAA
>JBOIEI010000731.1:0-3671 GCA_050741055.1 Burkholderiales bacterium
GTGCCCGATCCCAGCAACAACATCTTCATCAAGCGCGGCATGAACGTGCTCGCGGTCGACGGCCCGGGTCAGGGCACGAGCAACTTGCGCAAGATCCGGGTCACTGCGGACAACCACGAGCGCGCCACCCGCGCCTGCGTCGATTGGCTCAGCAAGCAGCCCGAGGTCGATGCCACACGCATCGGCGTGATGGGAATTTCAATGGGCTCGTACTGGAGCAACCGGCTCGCCGCCCTCGACCCGCGCGTGAAAGCCATCGCCAGCTCAGCCGCAAACTACGGCACCAAGAAGGCGATCTTCGAGGAAGCGTCGCCGCGCTTCAAGCAGATCTTCATGTACATGGCCGGCATCCACGATGAAGCCGAGTTCGACAAGATGGCCGAGCGGATGCATCTGTTCGGCTACGGCGAGAAAGTGAAGTGCTACTCGCTCATGGTGCTGGGCGAATACGATCCGCTGTGCCACCTCGAAGAAGGCCTCGCCTATTTCGAGGAAGTCGCTGGCCCGAAAGAGATCTGGATCCTCGAGAACGAGAACCACGTGCCGCGACCGAGCCGCAATTTCGGCGGCATGCTCGCCGATCCACTGGTGGTCGATTGGCTCAAGGACGCGCTGACGGACAAGAAGCCGAAGGACTTGAACCAGGCGGTGTTCGTGCACGACCGCACTGGCGCGGGGCCCTACAGCAAGCCGATCTCGGGTGTCGAGGATGTGTATCTGGGGAGGCGGCTGGAAATTTGAGCGGCGGGACCGAGTGAAGCGTCTCTTCACCCTTCACTCAGTTGCTCCACAACCGGTACTCGTTGTTCACGGCCCCCAGATTGCGCACGCGGATGCGGAAGTTGCCGGTCCGGCGCGGCGTCCAGCGGCAGATCTCGTCGTCGCCCCCGCCGTCGGAGGCGCAGATCCGATTGCCCGCATCGTCCTCGACGAACAAGTCGAGATCGGATACGCCTTCGCCCGTGATGGCCACCATGACCGGCTCGTTGGCGCGAAAGCTCACGGTATAGACGTTGGTGACGCCGTCGCCGATGCGCGTGGCGAAGCGTGCCGGACCGTCGTCGCGCACCTTGGCCGAGCTCTTGGCCAGCTCATCCACCAGCCCGTTGAGATCGTGCCGCCCGCCGGCATACTTGCGAGCCCGTTCGAGCATCCCCTTCAGCGTCGTATCGCGCGTGGTAGCCGCGCCGGACTTGGCATCGGCGGTTTTCGGCGTACCTTCGCTGCGCATGTCGAGCTTCACCGTCCGCGGACCCGTCTGGCCCAGCATGCGAGCCGCCGCGAGCATTGCGAGCACGTCGCGCGTGCGATCCGCATGGCGGGCGACCTGGTCCGCGAGCGCCGCTTGCGCGACCGCTTCGGTGCGCGGTGACGAGCCGCGCTTGGCCGTATCGACGTTGGCGCCCTTGGGCGCATCGGCCGCCGGCGCGCTGCCCATGCTTCCCAGTGATAACGTCATTGCGAGCGCGATGCGAACGGCCACTGCAGATCGATTCGACCGGTTCATCCTCCCTCCCCAAAAAGACTTGCTGCGCCGATCAGCAAGCTTGCGCTAACGGCTGACAGCTCGCTCCCTCTTCCCCCTGCCCCTCCGCCGAAGAGGGAGGGGACAAGGGCAATAGGGGCAACCATGTCATCATATCAGTGACATAACCTGCGGGCAGCGCGCGCTGTCGAGCCTGCCGCCGACGCACGCGACCGCCTGCAATTCCGCGCGACCTACGGCACGGGGCCGGATCGGCGGTCGAGCGTGCATTGCTTCGCTTCTCTTCGCCGGGCGCCGTGCTACTCTGCGGTACCTGCGCTCGGGAGGCGCCGATGATCTTCCGCCAACTGTTCGACCCCCAGTCGTCGACCTATACCTATCTTCTCGCCGACGAGCGTTCCCGGCACGCGCTGCTGGTCGATCCGGTGTTCGAACAGGCACGCCGCGATACCGCACTGGTCGAGGAGCTCGGCCTGAAGCTCGAATGGACGCTGGAAACGCATGTCCACGCCGATCACGTCACCGGCGCCTGGCTGCTGCGCGAGCGTCTCGGCAGCCGCATTGCAATGTCCGCCGACAGCGGCGCCGAGGGGGCGGACCGGATGCTGCGCCACGGCGACCGGGTGGAGTTCGGCAAGCGCTGGCTGGAGGTGCGCGCGACGCCGGGCCATACCGACGGCTGCGTGACTTACGTCGTGGACGACCAGAAGGCGGCGCTCACCGGCGATGCGCTCCTCATCCGCGGCTGCGGGCGCACCGATTTCCAGCAAGGCAGTCCGGACACGCTCTATCGCTCGGTGCACGAGCAGATCTTCAGCTTGCCCGACGACTGCCTGCTCTACCCCGCGCACGACTATCGCGGCCTCACGGTCACCAGCGTCGACGAGGAAAAGCTCTACAACCCGCGCCTCGGCGGCCAGATCCTGAAGGACGATTTCATCGGCTACATGAATCACCTCGGGCTCGCGCACCCGAAGCAGATGGATATCGCGGTGTCGGCCAACCTGCGCTGCGGCCAGCCGCAGGAAGAAGCTCCGCCAACCGCCCAGGATTGGGCGCCGCTCACCTACACCTTTGCCGGAATCTGGGAAGTGCAGCCGCAGTGGCTGGAAGAGCACGCACGCCAGGTGCAGATTCTCGACGTGCGCGAGCCGAACGAGTTCAACGGCTCGCTCGGGCACGTGCGAGGCGCCATCCTAATTCCGCTCGGCGCGCTCACCGAGCGTGCGCAGGAGCTATCGAAGGTGCGGCCGATCGTCACCGTATGCCGTTCGGGTGCGCGCTCCGCGCAAGCGACGGTGCTGCTCGGCAAGGCAGGTTTCACGCAGGTCGCGAATCTTTCCGGTGGAATGCTGCGCTGGCGCGCGCAACGGTTCCCCGTCGAGGGTGGGAACGACTGAGGCTGCGATGCGCCGCAGGCGAACCCGAAGTGGTACTTGCGAAACCGACTACGGCGCTTCCTTGCGGTTCAGGAGCTCGATGCTGACGCCATCGGGCGCGGCGATGAAGGCGATGCGCGTGGTGGGATTGAAATCCCTCGGCTCGACGTCGAACGCCACGCTCTTGCGCCGCAGCCCGTCGCAGAAGGCGTCGAAATCGCCGCTCACCCGCAGGCCAAAATGATCCACGCCCCATTCCAACCCGGGCTTGGACTGGATCGATTCGCCGCTGCGCTCGCCGCGCACGATCACCAGAGCGCCGGCGATGGAGACATAGACCTGGGGCGCGCCACGGACTTCGGCGCTCTTCCAGACCGAGCCGCCGAGCTTGTCCACGTACCACTGCGCGGTGGCTTTCGGATCCTTGGCAACGAGGTGAACGTGATCGAAGGCGAGCATGGCTTCGGACATGACGTTGTCTCCGTGGGCGAGGTTGCGGACGCGACCGACCGGGCTGATTGTAGTTCCGCAGCAGCGCCACGCAAAACGGCCGAATCAGCGTTCAGTCAGGTTTTTACCTGAGGCAACAGGACGGCCCCGAGCGTCTCAGGTACGCTCGAGAATATGCAGCCCGCGCACGCGATCGAGCAGAAAGATGAGGCCGCGATCGTCCACGGTCACATCGTTGCTCTGCACGCGATCCGACCCCGACGGCACGTCGGGCAGGAAATACGCCACCTCCTTCAGCGCATGCGGACGCGAGATGTCGACGATACGCAGCCCGTGCGCGAACCATGCCACCGGAA
>JBOIEI010000732.1:0-4178 GCA_050741055.1 Burkholderiales bacterium
GTCCACGCCGGTCGGGCACTCGCGCTTGCACCCCTTGCAGGAGACACACAGCTCGAGCGTCTGGTAGAGCGCCTCGGAAGCGAGCGCATCCTCATTTGCGTTGACCGCCAATTGCCCTGAGAGCGCAAGGCGCAGCGTGTTGGCGCGCCCGCGCGTCAGGTGCTGCTCGTCGCGCGTTGCCCGGTACGACGGGCACATAGTGCCGGCATCGAACTTGCGGCAATGGCCGTTGTTGTTGCACATCTCGACGGCCTTGTCGTAGCCGCCCCAGGCCGACCAGTCGAGCACCGGCTTGAGCGCAATCGTCCGATAGCCCGGCTTGTAGCGGAATAACGCCGAATCGTCCTGCTTCGGCGGGCTCACGATCTTGCCGGGGTTCATGAGCCCGTTCGGATCGAAGCGCCGCTTGATCTCGCCCAGCACCGCGGTGAGCCGCGGCCCGAAGAACGGCGCGATCCACTCCGAGCGCACGAGGCCGTCGCCGTGCTCGCCCGAATACGCGCCCTTGTACTCCTTCACCAGCGCGCAGGCTTCCTCGGCGATGGCGCGCATCTTCTGCGCACCGTCGCGGCGCATGTCCAGGATCGGGCGCACGTGCAGCGTGCCGACCGACGCGTGCGCGTACCAGGTGCCGCGCGTGCCGTGCTTGTGGAACACCTGCGTGAGCCGGTCGGTGTATTCGGCCAGGTGCTCGAGCGGCACGGCGCAGTCCTCGATGAACGACACCGGCTTGCCGTCGCCCTTCATCGACATCATGATGTTGAGCCCGGCCTTGCGCACTTCCCACAGGTCGCGCTGCAGGCTCGCATCGGTAATCTGCACGATACTTCCGGGCAACCCCAGGTCGCCCATCAGCTCGGCCAGCTGGCGCAGGCGCTCGATCTGGGTGGCGCGATCGTCGCCGGCGAATTCGACCAGCAGGATCGCCTCGGGCTCGCCCACGATGCAACGCTCGACCGTGGCACGAAATGCTTCGTTCTCGCGCGCGAGCCCGATCATGGTGCGATCGACCAGCTCGACCGCGACCGGCTCGAGCTTGACGATGTGCTGCGCCGATTGCATGGCATCGTAGAAGCGCGGGAAGTGACAGACTCCGAGCGTCTTGTGTTTGGGCAGCGGGGCGAGCTTCAGGTGTACGCGCTCGAAGAACGCGAGCGTGCCTTCGCTGCCTACGAGCAAATGCGCGGCATTGGCATGCGGCGGCCCCAGATGATCGAGGTTGTAGCCGGCCACACGGCGCAGCACCTTGGGGAAACGCGCTGCGATCTCTTCTCGTTCGCGCTCGTAGAGGCCTCGCAGATATTGCGCCAGCGCCGAATAGCCCTCGGGCCACGACGATTCGGCGGGGTCCTCGGCGATCGGGCCGAACCGGTAGCGCTCGCCGCTCACCAGCATGGCGTCGATCGCCGCCCCGTTGTGCACCATGTTGCCGTAGGCGATCGAGCGCGAGCCGCAGGAATTGTTGCCCGTCATGCCGCCGATGGTGGCCTGGGCGCTGGTCGAAACATCCACGGGAAACCACAAGCCGTGCGGGCGCAAAAAGGCGTTCAGCCGATCGAGCACGATGCCGGGTTGCACCACCGCGCTCCGATGCTCGACATCGAGGCTCACCACCTCGTTCAGGTACTTGCTGTGATCGACGACCAGCGCCGCGCCGACCGTCTGCCCGCATTGCGACGTGCCGGCGCCGCGCGGAAGCAACGGCACTTGCATCTCGTTCGCAATGCCGATCGCCGCACGCGCGGCTTCTTCGCTGCGCGGCAGCACGACGCCGACCGGCTCGATCTGGTAGATGGAGGCATCGGTGGCATAGCGCCCGCGCGAAGCGGCGTCGAACAGCACTTCGCCATCGACCTCGCGCGCGAGGCGGCGCGCCAGAGGGGATTGCAAGGCCGAATCAGGCATCACCTGGCGCGCCTTCGCCGCGCAGCCGCGAGCGCGGCCACGGAACGGTATGACAGCGAGGCAGGCATGTCGCGTCCTTGACAGGCAACGGCATACATTCTACTTTCACTTGGAGAACAAGGCATGCGGCGGCCCCCAGCCGCACGTCGCCAAACGCACATCCCTCAAACCCATTCGGCGAGGAATCCATGCCCTACAGCGCCGGCCGTCATTTCCTGCAGATTCCCGGACCGACCAACGTGCCCGAGCGGGTATTGCGCGCCATCGACCGGGCGACCATCGATCATCGCGGGCCGGATTTTGGTGCCCTGGGTCGCGAAGTCCTGAGCGGCATGCAGGCGGTATTCCGCACGCGCTCGCCGGTGGTGATCTATCCGGCGTCCGGTACCGGCGCGTGGGAAGCGGCGCTGGTGAATACGCTCGATCCGGGCGACCGCGTGCTGATGGCGGAAACCGGCCACTTCGCCACGCTCTGGAAAACCATGGCAACGAAGCTCGGGCTCGCCCCCGAGTTCATCCCGGGCGACTGGCGCCACGGCGCCGACCCGGCCGCGATCGAAGCCCGGCTCGCCGAGGATCGTGACCACGCCATCAAGGCGGTCTGCGTGGTGCACAACGAAACGTCCACCGGCGTCGTGAGCCGCATCGGCGAAGTGCGCGCAGCGATCGATCGCGCCCGCCATCCGGGGCTGCTCATGGTCGACACCATCTCGTCGCTCGCCTCGATCGACTACCGCCATGACGAGTGGGGCGTGGACGTGACCGTCGGCGGCTCGCAGAAGGGGCTCATGCTGCCGCCGGGGCTCTCGTTCAACGCCGTGAGCGACAAGGCTCTGGCGGCGGCGAAGCGCGCGCGCATGCCGAAATCCTACTGGTCGTGGGAGGACATGCTGGCGGCGAACAAGAACGGCTATTTCCCCTACACGCCGGCGACGAATCTGCTCTACGGACTGCGCGAGTCGCTCACCATGCTGGTCGAGGAAGAAGGCCTGGAGAACGTCTTCCGGCGCCACGCTCGCCACGCCGAGGCGACGCGGCGAGCGGTGCAAGCCTGGGGGTTGGAGATCCAGTGCGCGAACCCGGCCGAATATTCGGGCTCGCTCACGGCCGTGCAGATGCCTGCGGGGCATAGCGAGGTGGCGCTGCGCAAGGTCGTGCTCGAGCACTTCGACATGTCGCTCGGGAGCGGCTTGGGGAAAATCGCCGACAAGGTGTTTCGCATCGGCCACCTGGGCGATTTCAACGATCTCATGCTGCTCGGCACGCTGGCGGGGGTCGAAATAGGGCTCGAGCTGGCCGCCGTGCCGCATCGCAAGGGCGGCGTCACCGCCGCAATGCAACACCTCGCCGAAGCGGCGCAAACAGCGAAACGACAACCGGTACGAAGCGCGGCTTGAATCCGCCGCATCGGCTTCGTGCCCATGGCAGCCACGCGACGACACCCAGCCGCCATGGCACGCGGGCGAAAGGCGAGGCGCTACGATGCGATGGCGCAGTCGGCACCGCGCTCGGTTGGTGCGGCCATTGCTTTCGCCCGGCTGCTCGCCAGCGCGCTGGTGGCCACAGTCTTCGTCCTCACCGGCTTGCCGTGCGCGCACGCCCAGAGCGCCGACTATGCGCGCGAGCAGCGCTGGGCGCAGGAGATCACCCCGGCCATCCTGGTCGGCGAACCCGTGCAGCTCGAGCTCGCTTCCGGGCGCACCTTCCTCGCCATCCATACCGGCGTTGCGAAAGCCCGCGGCGCCGTCATCGTCGTCCACGGCAGGGGCGTGCATCCGGATTGGGGGCTCATCAATACGCTCCGCAGCGCCTTGCCGGAAGCCGGCTACGCGACGCTGTCGATACAGATGCCGGTGCTTGCGGCCGACGCCCGGCCGGAGGAATATCCGACCACGTTTCCCGAGGCCACGGAACGTCTGCGCGCCGCGCTTGCCTGGCTGCGAGGGCGCGGTCATCGCGCCATCGCCATCGTCGCTCACAGCGTGGGGGCGCGCATGAGCAACGAGTTCCTGGTCACGACGCCGCAACCTGAAATCGGGGCATGGGCGGCGATCGGCCTGAGCGGCGAATTCGTGCGGCCCGAACGCCTGCGCTTGCCGGTGCTCGATCTGCACGGCAGCCGCGACCTGCCTGCTGTGCTCGCCGGGGCGGCGCGCCGCGCCGAGACGTTGCGGGGCATTGCGGCCTCTTCGCAGGTGCAGGTGAGCGACGCGGATCATTTCTTCACCGACCGCGAGGATCAGCTGCTGCAATCGGTTCGACGCTTCCTGGAC
>JBOIEI010000733.1:0-3305 GCA_050741055.1 Burkholderiales bacterium
GGAAGTTCGCCACCACCAGCACGGAGCTCACCGGACGGGTGAGGGCTTCCAGGGCGGCTGCGACCTCCGGCGTGAAGCCTTCGTACGGCGGAAACTCGATCTCGCGCGATGCTCCCGAGTGAAAGCACACCGGCACGTCGAGATCCTGGCAGGTCGCCCAGATGGGATCGTAGACGGGCTCGTTGATGTGCGGCAGCTCGCGCAGCAGCATCGGCACCGGGGGTAGCACGACGCCGCGATGTCCCTTGGCCACCGCCCGCTTGATCTCGTTCACCGCAGCATCGACCGGTGCCAGCGGCACGATGCATTGCGGTATGAAGCGCGGGCTGCACGCGGCCCATTCCTCGATCAGCCAGTCGTTGTAGGCCTGCACACAGGCCAGCTCGAGCGCCGGATCGTCGAGGCGGCCGAAGGTTTCGCCCGCCCGTCCCGCGACGCTTGGATAGAGAACCGAATAATCGACCCCGTCGACATCCATCGCCGTCAGGCGCTCGGCTGGCACGTAGGCGAGCCTGGGCACCTCCTCCCAGCGTTGTGGATCGCGGGCGCGGTCCGGCATGGCAGCGCCGGCGAGGGCCACGCCGCGCAGATCGGTCTTCTTGCCGTCCACCATCCAGGACTCGCTGCCATCGGCCTGCTGTTCGAGGTGCGGGATGCGATCGCCCCATTGGGACTTCGACATGCGCGCAGTCCATACCTGGGGATGCTCCTGCACGTGATCGTCGGCGCTGATGAATCCGTATTTGAGCTCCATGGTCGGGTCGCCTTTCAGGAAAGACCGTAGACGCGCACTGCATTGCCGTACAGGAGCTGATTGCGCTCCTGCGGCGGGACGCCGTGCAGCGTGCGTTCGACGAACTGCCGCGACTCGGGGAAGGTGGACGTGGAATGCGGGAAATCCGACTCCCACATGATGTTGTCCAGGCCGACCAGGTGACGCAGCTCGATGCCCGCGCGCTCGTACCAGAAATCAACGTAGATCTGCCGCCTGAAGAGCTCGCTGGGGCGCGTGACGATGCCCTGCGTCCACAGGTGGCGGCGTTCCCACTCGTGGTCGCAGGCCTCGAGCACGTAGTTCACCCAGCCGACCCCGGTTTCGGCGCACACCCAGCGCAGGCGCGGGAAGCGATCCAGCACGCCCGAAAAAATGAGATTGGGAATGAACTGCGCCTGGGTGGAAAAGTTGCCCGACGGGCCCATGGCCTGGCCCTGATTCTGCGTGTAGCCCTTCCAGCGCGGGATCGCCAGGCGCAGCCCGGCTCCCGAGTGCCAATGGATGGGCACGTCGAGATCCTGGCACGTCGCCCATAAAGGATCCCACCAGGGATCGTTGAAATGCTTGAAGCCCGGGCGCGTCCGGCTCGGCTCGGCCAGCATGACGATGCCGCGATGGCCCTTCTCGACCGCGCGGCGCGTCTCCTTCGCGGCCGCTTCAATCCCGTTCAGATACGGGATCAGCGCAAGCGGGACGAAACGATCGCTCACCTGGCGCCATTCGGCGAGCCCGTCGTTGTAGGCCTGCACGCACGCCAGCTCGAACTCGGCATCGCCCTGCAGGATCGTGCCGCTCTGGATCGGATCGTTCGGAAACAGCACCTCGCCGTCGACGCCATCGCGGTCGAGGGCTTTGAGGCGCTCGACCGGATCGTAGACGAACGACGGCACCTCGTCCCAGCGCTGCGGAAAGGTTCTGCGCATCGGATCGTTCATGGCCGTAGGACAGTTCACGGTGCCGCGTTCGCCTACTACTTTGCCGTTCACGAACCAGCGCTGCACCGGCCGCTCCGAGGCCAATGCCATGTGCGACTTGTCGGTGGTTTCCCGAAGCTGGGGAATGCTGTCGCCGAACTTCGAGTGCGGCATGCGACTGGTCCAGTTGTCCTTGTGCAGTTGGGCATGCGAGTCGCAACTGATCAGACCGTGTTGGATCTTCATCGCCTATCCTCCATGTGGATTGAACCGCACCTATGATCCCGGGCATCGGGAACGCGCGCGCAGGCGAAAAGCTCGATCTGATCGACTCGTGCTGAACCTCGGGACATTCGAAGTGGCACGCGCAATGCGAGGCTCCTCCGAGCGTTGCGTACCGTGTCTGCAGCATGCCAGGCGGCTCGATGGTCCACATAGCAAAACTCAGACAGCCGGTTGATCTCAGCATAGTGCCGCTGCGGAAAAAAAGAAACACGATGCTTCCGAGGTCAGCCGGAAGCGGTCGTTTGCGCGCAATTCCGGCGCGTACGCCGGCGCCTCTGTAGGATTCCGCTGCGAGGCGCAGATCCGATACGTTTCAGATGTAAAGCGTTGAGCTGCCGAAGCGGCGACCGACATATCGGAGAGGCCTCCGCTGCCGGGTGTTAGCATCACACTCTCGCGTGACCGCAGGGCCCATGCCGGAAGTCCGCGCAAGCGTGTCTCTTCCGCAGACAATCGAAGCGATCCCGACAAAGGAGCCTCACATGTATCTGACCTCGAGCGAAGCACAGAAGATGCTGCAAGCGGCGCAGGCCAAGGCGCAGCAGATGGGCGTGAAAGTGTCGATCTCGGTCGTGGACGGACGGGGGGACTTGCTGACCATGGTGCGCCTCGACGGCGTGTCCTGGCGGACGGCGGGCATTTCGAAAGGCAAGGCCTACGCGTCGGCCAATTTTGGCGTGCCGAGCGCCGAGCTCACCGCGCGGGCGAGCTCGCCGGTGATGCAGGCGTTCATGCTGTCCGTGCCCGGGGAGATGGTGCCTGCGCAGGGCGCCGTGCCGGTGCTGCGCGACGGCCGTGTGCTCGGCGCGATCGGCGTGAGCGGCGCCAAGTCGGAAGAGGACGAGGAAATCGCCAAGGCCGGAGTTGCCGCGCTGCAGAAGTAGCTCGCGTTACGACCCGACGGGTCCTAATCCGCGTGCGCGGTCACGCATCGGTGGAGTACACACCGAAACGGCCGCGAGGAGAGTGGCTCCATTCTTCAGGTCCTGCAGTCGTGATAACGGCCCTCAATCAGGCTGCGCCTGGGGCGGGTCTGGTAATCCGGGCGCGAGCGATGTAGCGGTGTCATTCGGTTCGATGGGAAAGTGACACGCCACCTGGTGGTCTGGACGGTCAAAGAGCAGCGATGGTGATTGCTCCGCGCAAAGAGCTTGCGCCTTCCAGCAGCGGGTACGGAAACGGCACCCTGATGGAGGACTGGCCGGGCTCGGCACCTCGCCCCGGAGCCGAATCCGATCGCCCCCCGCTTCGTTCGCAAAGTCGATGCGTGGCTGTGCGGACAGCAAGGCTTTGGTGTAAGGGTGGCGAGGCGTTTTGTACACCCTCTCGAC
>JBOIEI010000734.1:0-1989 GCA_050741055.1 Burkholderiales bacterium
ACCGATTGCTGCCGGCCGTCGTCGCGCGGCTCGCCGCCGAGCATGCCAGAGCCGGCGGGGAGCCACCAACGCCGCGCCGAGCCCTCCTCTCGGTCAGCGACAAGACCGGGCTCGTCGACCTGGGGCGCGGGCTCGTCGGCCTGGGCTTCGAGCTCGTCTCCACCGGCGGCACCGCACGGACCCTGCGGGACGCGGGCCTGCCCGTGACCGATGTCGCGGCCGTGACCGGCTTCCCGGAGATGCTCGACGGCCGGGTGAAGACGCTCCATCCCAAGGTGCACGGCGGTATCCTGGCCCGCCGCGACTCACCGGCGCACATGCAGGCGATGAGCCAGCACGGTATTGCGCCGATCGATCTCGTGGTCGTGAACCTCTACCCGTTCGCGGGCACCGTGGCCAAGGCCGATGTCGCGCTCGACCAGGCCATCGAAAACATCGACATCGGCGGCCCGGCCCTGGTTCGCAGCGCCGCCAAGAACTACCGCGATGTCGCCGTGATCACGGACCCGGCCGATTACGGCTTGGTCATGCAGGAGCTGGATGCCACCCACGGTGCGCTCGGTGTGGAGTTGCGCTTCGCGCTCGCCAAGAAGGCCTTCGCGCACACCGCCGCCTACGACGGCGCGATCGCAAACTGGCTGGGTGCCTTGGACGAGAACGACCGCCCCGGCCTTTTCCCGCAGCAGCTCAACTTGAATTTCGAGCGCGTGCAGCAGTTGCGCTACGGCGAAAATCCGCACCAGAACGCGGCGTTCTATCGCGACCTGGCGGGGGCGCCGGGGCTGATCGCGGGCGCTACCCAGATCCAGGGCAAGGAGCTTTCTTACAACAACATCGCCGATGCCGACGCCGCCTGGGAATGTGCCAAGAGCTTCGAGCGGCCGGCCTGCGTGATCGTCAAGCACGCCAATCCCTGCGGCGTGGCCGTCGCTGATTCGGTCGCGAGCGCGTATCGCGATGCATTCGCGACCGATCCCACGTCGGCATTCGGCGGCATCATCGCGGTCAACCGGGCGCTGGACGCGGCTACGGCCGAAGCGCTCTCGTCGCAGTTCGTCGAAGTGCTGATCGCGCCGCAGGTCCTGCCGCAAGCCGCGACCCTGCTCGCGCACAAGCCCAACATCCGGGTGCTGGAGATCGCGGGCGCAGGCGGCAAGAATTCCTGGGACTTCAAACGCATCGGTGGCGGCCTGCTGGTGCAGAGCCCGGACGATGGCGCCATCCAGGCCTCCGACTTTCGCTGCGTGACCCGCCGCGCACCCGATCCGGCCGAGCTCGACGACCTGCTGTTCGCCTGGCGCGTGGCGAAGTTCGTGAAGTCGAACGCGATCGTCTACTGCGGCGCCGGGCACACGCTCGGCGTGGGCGCGGGACAGATGAGCCGGGTCGACTCGGCGCGCATCGCCGCCATGAAGGCCGCAAATGCGGGCCTGTCGCTTGCCGGTTCGGTGGTGGCCTCGGACGCATTCTTTCCGTTCCGCGACGGGATCGATGTCCTGGCCGCGGCGGGCGCGCGTGCCGTCGTGCAGCCGGGCGGAAGCCTGCGCGACCAGGAGGTGATCGCCGCCGCCGACGAGCACGGGATCGCGATGCTGTTCACCGGCGTGCGGCATTTCCGTCATTGAATGCGATCGTGCAGAATGTCGCCGCTTGCGGAAGGTAATATGACTCGATGAAGGTTCTGGTGGTCGGCTCCGGTGGAAGAGAGCACGCGCTGGCATGGAAGCTCGCGCAATCGCCCCGCATCACCCGCACTTTCGTCGCGCCGGGCAATGCCGGCACCGCGGCCGAACCCGGCTGCAGCAACGTCGAGATCACCGACATCCCGGGCCTGCTCGACTTCGCACGTAACGAGAAAATCGCCTTTACCGTGGTCGGACCGGAGGCGCCGCTTGCGGCCGGCATCGTCGATGCGTTTCGTGCGGCCGATCAGCGCATTTTCGGCCCCTCGCAGGCGGCCGCCCAACTCGAAAGCTCCAAGACGTTCGC
>JBOIEI010000735.1:0-2127 GCA_050741055.1 Burkholderiales bacterium
ATCGTATTCCTGTGCTCGGAACGCGCGAGCTACATCACCGGGGTGTCGCTGAATCTCGACGGCGGGCGCCTGAAGAGCCTGTGGTGACGCGCGCCCCGTACGCACGTGCTCAGTTGAGCGCCGCTGCCCCGCTGGAGTAATCTTGCTCTCTCGCAACCGACCGGAGGGATAGCCATGCCCCGAATCGTCGGCTGGGTGGCGATCATTGCCGTGGTCGCCATCGCCGCGGCCTGGATCTGGATGCAACGCTCGCAGCCGATCCTCACGCCCGCGCCGCCTGCCATCGAGCCGCCGGCACCATCCGCAGGCGAGGCGCAACCCAAGATCCAGTTTCCGGTACCGCCCGTCGCGGCGCCGAAGCCGTTGCCGGCGCTCGACCAGAGCGATGCGCAGCTGCGCGAGGCGCTGTCGGGCGTCGGTGCCGAGCCGAACTGGCTCGAGAAAGCGGTGTTCGAGGATTTCGTGCGCCGGGTGGTGGCCACCGTCGACAGCCTCACCACCCCCAAGATTCCGCTGCGCCTGCTGCCGGTGAAGACCGCGCCGGACAAGTTCGTAACGACGGTCGACGCCGACGGTATCCGCTTGAAGCCGGAGAACAGCATGCGCTATGCGGCGTACATGCGCGCCCTGGAAGCGATCGATCCGGCGCGGGTGGTCGCGCTCTACATCCAGTACTACCCGCTGTTTCAGCAGGCCTACCAGGAGCTCGGCTATCCGAAGGGCTACTTCAACGATCGCCTGGTCGCCGTGATCGACCACCTGCTCGCCACCCCACCGGTGCAGGCGCCGGTCCGGCTGGTCCAGCCCGAGGTGATGTACCGCTACGCCGATCCGGCGCTGGAAGCGCGCTCGGCCGGGCAGAAGCTCCTGATGCGCATTGGCAATGCCAACGCCGCAATCGTCAAGGAGAAGCTGCGCGCGATCCGGCGCGAGTTGGTCGCCGCACCACCCCCGCCGCCCGGCTAAGCCCGGATATTTCGCCGGGCCGGCCCGAATCGGAGCGAATGCTCCCTCCCCGGGCGCATGCATGATCGCCTGCGGGTGTCGAGCCAGGCGTTGGGGCTTTGCCGTACAGCGCCGGGATGACATACTGCGGCCGCGCTGCTTGCCGGTAAGCCGCATGCAGCATCATTCCACACACACCAGCGCGAAAGGTGATGCATGAAGATCGAACGCATCGGATTCATGACCCCCGGCGACATGGGCCAGGCGGTGGCCATGCAGCTCAAGAACAAAGGCTTCACAGTCTGTACGGCGCTCGAGAAACGCAGCGAGCGCAGCCGCAAGATGGCCGCGGAGGTCGGGCTCACCGACCTCGGCTCGATTGCCCGCATGACCGCCGAGTGCGATCTCGTTATGTCGGTCATGAACCCCGGGGCGGCATTGGAGTTCGCGCGCGAGGCGGCCGAAGCGATCCGCACCCAGGCGCACAAGCCCGTATTCATCGACTGCAACGCGGTTGCGCCGGACACGATGCGCGACATCGAGGCGGCGCTCAAGTCGGCCGGGGCGCGCTGCCTGGATGGCGGCCTGATCGGCCCTCCGCCGCGCGGAAAGTCCAAGGTGAACCTCTACGTCTCCGGCACCGGCGCCGCGGACCTGGCGCAACTCGCCAACGAGCAACTGCTCGTGCACGTGCTGGGTGAGCGGTTCGGCGACGCCAGCGCGGTGAAGATGTGCTACGGCGCGTTCAACAAAGGCACGCAGGGACTGATGCTCGAGACGCTCATGGCGGCGCAGCGGCTCGGCGTTTACGACGAGCTCGAGAAGCAGCTCCTCAGCTCACGTGCGGAGGCGTACAACGGGCTGCTCAAAGCCCTGCCGCTGCTGCCGTCCAAGGCTTATCGCTGGGTGCCGGAGATGCTCGAGATCGCGCGCACGTTCGAGGGTGTGGGCATGACGCCGCGCATCTTCCAGGGCGAAGCCGACATGTTCGAGCTCGTCGCCGCTACCCCGCTGGGACGCGAGACGCCGGAGAACCGCGACAAGTCCCGCACCGGCAAGGACGTCATCAAGCAGTTGGCCGATTCGCCGCAGAAGTAATGCCAGGCAAAAGCGCTCGCTGAGGTCCTCGCGCGCAGCGTCGACGTCAACCCGAGCGCCGCGCCGACGTGCTCGGTGCCGGCG
>JBOIEI010000736.1:0-5933 GCA_050741055.1 Burkholderiales bacterium
TCCTGCAGGATCTCGCGCGAGACGTTGAGCGGCAGGTCGTTGGAGTCGATCACCCCGCGCACGAAGCGCAGGAGCTTGGCGATCCGATCGCGGTTGGCGGAATCCTCGCCCAGACCTTCCTTGAGCACGCGGCCGAACTCCTGCCAGAATTTCTGGTACTTCTCCTTCTCGCCCTGCGCCAGCTCGTCGAGCATGCCGAGCACGCGCTTCACAACCCCGGCGCGGATCGCTTCCACGTCCTTCGATTCCTGCAAGATCTCGCGCGAGACGTTGAGCGGCAGGTCGTTCGAATCGATCACGCCGCGCACGAAGCGCAGGTACGGTGGGGTCAGATGCTCGGCGTCGTCCATGATGAACACGCGCCGCACGTAGAGCTTGAGCCCCTTGCGGTGCTCGCGGTCCCACAGATCGAACGGAGCATGCGCCGGCAGGTAGAGCAGCGCCGTGTATTCGTGCCGGCCCTCGACCCGCGCGTGGCTGTAGGCGAGCGGCGCCTCGAAATCGTGCGCGACGTGCTTGTAGAACTCGTCGTATTGCTCCGGCGTGATCTCGGACTTGCTGCGCGCCCACAACGCGGAGGCCTGATTTACGGTCTCCTCGCCGGTATCCGAGCTCACTGCACCCTTCTCGTTGTCCCACGCCTCCTTCTGCATCCGGATCGGGATCATGATGTGATCGGAGTAGCGGCGGACGATCTCGCGCAGCTTCCAGCCGGAAAGGAAATCGCTCTCTTCGGAGCGCAGATGCAGAGTCACGTCGGTGCCGCGCCCGGGCTTTTCCACCGCTTCGATGGTGTACTCGCCCTCGCCGCCCGATTCCCAGCGCACACCTTCCGAGGCTGGCAAGCCGGCACGCCGGGTAACCAGCGTGACCCGGTCCGCGACCACGAACGCCGAATAGAAGCCGACCCCGAATTGCCCGATGAGATTGGCATCCTTCGCCTGGTCGCCGGTGAGACGGTCGAAGAATTCGCGCGTCCCGGATTTCGCGATGGTGCCGATGTGCTCGATCACCTCGTCGCGCGACATACCGATGCCGTTGTCCGAAACGGTGATCGTGCCGGCATCCTTGTCGAAGCTCACCCGGATTTGCAGCTCGGGATCCGATTCGTACAGATCCTTGTTCGACAGGGCTTCGAAGCGAAGCTTGTCGCAGGCGTCGGAAGCGTTGGAGATCAGCTCCCGCAGGAAGATCTCCTTGTTGCTGTAAAGCGAATGCGTCACCAGACGCAGCAGTTGCTTCACCTCGGCCTGAAAGCCCAAGGTCTCCTTGGTATCGGTGCTCATGACGGGTCCTCCGCGAACGACCATTTCAGATGCGGGCAAGACCGGGATTTTCAACCATTCCGTGCCCAATGGTGAAGAGCCCTACTCGGCCTGTGCGCTGCCCGCCCCCACTCCTACGCTGCGGCGGCGGCCGCCGCCATGCGCCGGCTGACGATCATGAGCGGGATTCCGAGCGCGAGCACGCCGAGACCGAGGCGGGCGCCCAGGCTCCCGGCCGTCTCGATGGTGAGCGCGTAGTCGATGCAGGAAACCAGCATGTAGCCGCAAGCCGCGCAGAAAACGAGCGGCGGAAGCGGAAAAAGCGGCACGCGAAAGTGCGCCCCGTCGTTCGTGACCCGGCGGCGCAGGACGAACAGCGCCATACCGATCAGCAGGAAGAACAGCCAGAACGCGGGCGCCGTATACGCAACCAGGGTCTCGAAACCGTCCGGCGTGGTCGCCGCCAACAGCACCATGACGAGTGCGATGGCCCCCTGCCACAGCAAGCCGCGCAGCGGCGCGTTAGCGCCGCCGTGCCAGCGGCCGAGGAAGGCGAACAGGGGTTGATCGCAGCCGAACGCGTAATTGGTGCGCGCACCGGTGAACACGGTGGCGTTCAACGTCGCCGCCGAAGCCACTATCACCAGCAAGCTCACGACCGCTGCATCCGCCGCCCCGAACACCGCCTGCACGAGATCCGCGGCAGGCGCGCGCGCACCGCGCAGGCCCTCCAGCCCGAGCACGCGCAGATAGGCGAAATTCATGGCGAGGTAGATGGCCGTCACGGCAACGATGCCGATCACCAGGGCCCGCACGATGTTGCGCCTGAGCTCCTTCAATTCCCCGCCGAGATACGCCGCCTCGTTCCAGCCGCCGTAGGTCAGCATCACGAAGATGACGGCAAGACCGGTGAACGCAGCCGTGGGCTCCTGCGCCATCGGATTCGGCGCTAGAGCGCGCGGCACATCGGCCATCAGGCCGGCCGCGACGATAACGACGATCGCGCCGGCCAACGCAGCCGTGAGCACGTTCTGGAACCATTTGCCGTGCGACGTGCCGCTCGCGTTGAGCACCGTGATCGCGACCACGATCAGGCCGGCATACAGCGTCGTGCCGTGCGTGCCGAGCGGCGCCAAGCGAGAGGCGTAGTCGGCGAACACGAAGGCGAGTGCGGCGATGGCCCCGGTTTGCACCACGCTCATGCGCGACCAGGCGAACAGAAATGCGAGCTGCTCGCCGTAGGCAAGGCGCAGGAAGTGATACTCGCCGCCGGCGTGCGGGAAGCGGCTCGCGAGCTCCGCATAGCACAGCGCACCGGCGATCGAGATGAGTCCGCCGGCCAGCCACAACAGCATGAAAACCGTTTCGCTTTGGACCTGGGTGGCGACGATCGCCGGCGCACGGAATATGCCGGCGCCCAGCATGATGCCTACGATGAGCGCGCAGGCATCGAACAGCGAGAGTGTCTTGCGGGGCGCCGCCGGCAAGCCCGATTCAGCGGCCATCCCCATGCAATCTCCTGCTTACAGCGACGAGCCCAGGTCGAGCTTGCCGGGCGCCGTGCGCTTGGCGGTGAAGACCGCCTGATCGACCTTCTTGCCCGCATGCACGCGCAGCGTGCCGTTGATGGTGTCGCCCTGCAGGCGGCCGTTGAATTCGTGGCGCACGGCGCTCGCCCCGCTGCCGACCGTGAGCCAGAACGTGACCTCCTCGCCCCGCACCCGCGCGCCCTGGAGCTGGGCGACGTGATCGTCGATGCGCGCGTTGCCGCTCAGCATCTGGAAGCGCTGGCTGAGATCGAGATCGACCGCAAGGGTGTGGCCGCCGACAGGCGCGCGAATCTGCCACTTGCCGGCGGCATTGGCCGGTACGTACCAGAGATAGATGTAGCTCGTGCCGGGGTTGCCGACCGATTTTTCCGGCACCGACAGCGTATCGTTGTCGTCGGGTTGCCACTCGCCCATGTGGTAGTCGTGCGCGACCACGCGGGTACCGGGCTTCAGGCGCAGAATCTTCGGCCGCAGTTTCTCGTTCATCTCCGGCAGCAGGTAAGTCGTAATGACCGTCGCCTTGGAAAGGTCCGTTTCGAATAGATTCTCCTCGACGAACCGGGCCCGGTCGGCGATCCCTTCCCGCTTGGCGGTATCGTTCGCGCGCTTGAGCAGCACCTCGTCCAGATCGACGCCAAAGCCGCGCGCGCCGAATTTCTTGGCGGCCGTGATCACGATGCGCCCGTCGCCCGAGCCGAGGTCGATGATGTAGTCCTTGGCGTTCACCTTGGCCATGTTCAGCATCGTATCGACCACGATCTGCGGGGTCGGCACGTAGACTACGTCGCCCACACCTTCCTGCGCGCGCGCCACGCCGCTCGCGCCGATCGCGCCGATCGCGATCAAGCTCGTGATCCATGCCCATCTCGCCCTGTTCATCCGCCTTACCTCCGCACGCTGATCCACCCCGCCACGCGCTGCGAACATGCAGCGCTTCGTTTCTTCCGCTGCGAACATGCAGCGCTTCGTTTCTTCCGCTGCGGACATGCAGCGCTTCGTTTCTTTCGCTGCCCAATAGGCAGCGCCTCGTTCGTTCGCTTCATTGCATGCCGCTGCCCGCCTTGAGCTCGGCGAGCTTCGGATCGATCTCGGGCCCGATCGCCACCTTGCCGCCCACGCGGCGCGCCCGCCAGGCGATGGCACGCTCGTTGGGTGCGGTCTTGAGCGTGCCCTCGATCGAATCGCCCGCGACGCGCCCGGAGAACTCCTGCACCGTGGCGCTTCCCGCTGTGCTCGGCAGGCGCGCCTCGAACGTGAGATGCGGACCGACCAGCTTCACGTGTTCGAGCGGCACGCGCGAATCGCCGGCCTCGATGCTGCCCTCGGCGAACTGGAACTTCTGCGCAAGCCGGAGCGTGATCTCCTGCGGTTTGGGCGAGGTGCGTACTGTCGCGCTCCATTCGCCGGTAACGTTCGCAGGCACTACCCAATAGAACACCTTGCTCACGGGGTCGCGTCCGACGGTCTTGCCGGGAGCCTCGAGCTTGAATTGCGCATCCGGCTTCCATTCGCCCATGTCGTAGTCGTGCGAGACGATGCGGGTTCCGGGCTTGAGCTCGCGCAAAAGCTTGGGGCGCACCATGAGGTTCACTTCGGGGAGCAGGTAGATGCTCATCACCGTTGCCCGGTGGACGTCGGTCTTGTACAGGTCGCGCGCATAGAACACGGCCCGGTCGGCCACGCCTTCCTTGGCCGCGTTGGCGTTGGCGAGCCGCACCAGCCGCGCATCGTGATCGACGCCGAAGCCACGCGCGCCGTACTCCTTGGCCGCGGTAATCACCATGCGCCCGTCGCCCGAGCCCAGGTCGATGACATAGTCCTTGGGACCGACCTTCGCCGTCTCGAGCATGGCCTTGACGACGTTGGCCGGCGTCTGCACATAAGGGGTGTCGCCGAAATCCTGTGCGTTCGCCGACCATGCGAGCGTGCAGCAGGCGGCCAGGAGCGCGTCTCGGACGCGCCGGGAAATTGCGGGGAAAATTCGGGGATTCAAGTCGTTGACCTCATAGTCTGGTGTCGGCGCGGGCGCGCGGGAAGAAAGCTCCCAAGCGCCAATCTCATCGCGCGCCGCCCGCTGGTTGCGCTAACGCACGACCGGCCTCGTTCGCCGACACGTACCGCGCGTCCGGCGCCGCGCCGGTGATGCGAGCAGCCGGCGCCAAGGCACCGGTGATGCGAGAAGTCGGCGCCAAGGCGCCGGCGGGGCGAGAAGTGCGCTCGCTGCGCTGCGCCGCCCAGTCGGCGGCGCCCTGCATGCGCGGGCCGCTCAGTATCACGCTGCCGTGAATGCCGTCGCCGCTGGCACGGCCGCTGAATTCCTGGCGCACCGTGCTGCCCTTGATTTCGCCCACCACGGTGAAGCTGATCCGGTCGCCCTGCAGGCGGACGTCCTGAACCGGCCGCACCTGCCCGCCGACGCGCAGCGTGGCATCGATCTTCTGGAAGCGTTGGGCGGCAGTGAGCTCGTAGTCGATCGGCTGCCCGCCGATTTCCAGGCGCCAGGTCCAGCGCCCGGCCACATCGGCCGGCACGAACCACAGATAGATCGTGCTCTCGCCGCCGGTGGCGCCGTACTTTTCCTTGGAATAAAGCTTGGCCGTCGCATCCGGAGCCCAGTCCGCCATGTCGAAATCGTGCGAGACGACGCGCGTGCCGGGCTTGAGTTGCGCCAGCAGCCGCGGCCGCAGCTTAAGATTGATCGCGGGGAACAGGTACATCGTCACCACGGTCGCATCGGACAGATCGGTCTGGAACAGGTCCTGCGCCATGAACGCGACCTTGTCCGAAACGCCTTCGCGGCGGGCGAGCTCCTGGCTGCGCGCGACCAGCTCCGGGTCGTGCTCCACACCGAAGCCGCGTGCGCCGAAGCTGCGGGCCGCTTCACGCACGATGCGCCCGTCGCCCGAACCGAGATCGATCACGTAGTCGTTGGGCCCGGTCTTCGCGAGCGTCAGCATGCGATGAACGACATCGGGCGGGGTCGGGACGAACGGTGCCTCGGGATGCGCCGGGGCCGGCACCTGCGAATGCGCCGGGGCCGGCGAAAGCGCGAGCGCCGCGGCCGGCAAGAGCAGGAGCAGCAGCAAGCGCGGCGGCATGCAGGCGCGCAGCGCCTCGC
>JBOIEI010000737.1:0-6631 GCA_050741055.1 Burkholderiales bacterium
TCATCGGCCCCTCGGCCGGCACCCTGTCGGTCGCGAACGGAACCACCAGTCCGATCCTGAGATGCTTGGGCATTTTCATGTCTCCGTATGGAATGCGGAAATTCAACCCGTTCTGGCTCGTCAACGCCAAAGGATAGGAGTTACGACGCCCGCTCGGCAAGCACGCCGACGGGCATCTGCGGCGACCACGATCAGCCATTGGCTTTGCAGCAGGAGGGGCGGTCCGCCCGTCTCGCCCAGTTGACGATGCGGGAGGGGCACGGAATACTGCCCACGGCAATCCGAGCCGTCCTCCGACGGCGTTATCCGAAAGCTCCGACCATGCTGATGATCAACAACCAGGTTGTCGCGCAAGTGCTCGACATGCGCGAATGCATCGAGGTGCAGGAAGCCGCGTTCGCCGCGCTCGCGGAGCGCAAGGCCATATACCGGCCGCGCATCGATACCTATGTTCCGTGCGACCGGCCGGACGGCTACTATCGCTTCGGCACCGTCGAGGGCGCGAGCGGCGGCTACTACGCCGTGCGCCTGAAGTCGGATATCGTGCACTTTCCGCTGGGCCCGGGCGGGACCCAGTCGGAGCACAAGTACTGCGTCGAGCCCGGCACCTTCTGCGGTCTCGTGTTCCTCTACAGCTCGCGCAACGGCGAGCCGCTCGCGCTCATGAACGACGGCCACCTCCAGCACATGCGCGTGGGTGCGGCGGCAGGCATCGGCACCCGGCTCCTCGCGCGCGAGGACTCGAGCACCGTCGGCATGCTCGGCTCCGGCGGCATGGCCCGCACCTTCCTCGAAGCCTACGCGGTCGTGCGCAAGATCAGACAGGTCAAGGTCTACAGCCGCAACCCGGAAAACCGGCGCCGGTACAGCGAGGATATGTCGCGTCTGCTCGATGTCGAAGTGATACCCGTGGATTCTGCGCGCGAGGCCGTCTGGGGCGCGGATATTCTGTCCACCTGCACCGACAGCATCCTGCCCACCATCGAGCCCGACTGGCTCGAGCCCGGCATGCACGTCGTGAGCCTCAAGTCGCAGGAGATCTCGCCGGCGGCCGCGGCACGCTTCGACCTCAAGGTGCAGCAGGGCAACGAGGAGATCGACCTGCCCGAGAGCGAAACCTTTCGTCGCGACCTCGGCGCCGGCCGCGGGGTGTTCGCGATCGGCAGCGACGAGCAGCTGAGCGTGCTGCCGCGTGCCAAGAAGGGGCTCAAGCTGAAGGAATGGCCCGTTTACACGGATGTCATCACGGGCAAGGCGCCGGGACGCACTTCCCGGGACCAGATCACACACTATCGCACGATTGGCAACTGGGGCGTTCAGTTCTCTTCGGTCGGTGGCCTCGTCTATGAACGGGCGAAAGCCGCCGGGCTTGGGCGGGAACTGCCGACCGAGTGGTTCCTGCAGGACATCCGCAACTGACGGCGAGGCCGCAGACGCCCAGCAATGTTCTAGGTCGTGGCGAACACAGGCATCACTTCGCGCGCGAAGCGGCGCAGGCTCTTCCGGCCCCGTTCGCCGCCACCGGACCCGCCGCCGTTGATCAGCAGATAGCCGGCGCCGGCCTCGCGCAGCGCCTCGATCTTGCGCGCAATTTCATCCGGCGGACCGTAGATCGCGCTGTTGAGATTGATCTCGACCGGATCGCCGTCGGCGCGATCCGGCCCGCCGAGAATCCTGCCGTCGGGGGTGGTCGCGAGCTTCAACTGCCGCATCCGGTTGGCCAGCCGCCGTTCCAGCGCTGCCTCGCGCTCACGCGCATCTTCAGTAACGAAGAAGGCGCGCGTGATTCCGACCCGCATGGGGTCCCATGGCTCGCCCTTCGCCTCCACGGCCTCACGGAAGATCGTGATGTTGCGAGCCACATCCTCCGGCGAGGAATATTGACCCAGGAGCAGATTGAAGCCGCGGTGTGCGACATCGCGAATCGAGCGTTCGTTGCCGGCACCCATCCATACCGCCGGGTGGGGCCTACGAAACGACTGCGGCTCGACGACGATGTTATTGAAGCTCCAGTATTTCCCTTTGTGCGAAAAAGGCTCGTTCGAGGTCCATGCCTTCAGGATGACGTCGATCGACTCTTCGAATTTCTCGCGCGCCTGCTCCATGGGAAGATCGAAGCCGACGAATTCGTTGTAGCGGTAGCCAGTGCCAATGCCGAAATCCAGTCGGCCACCAGACAACAGATCGAGCGTCGCCGCTTGTTCCGCCAGCAATACCGGGTTGTGCCACGGCAACACCATCACGGCAGTGCCGAGCCGCAGCGTTTTCGTGCGGGCGCCCAGCCAGGTCAGCAGGTTGAGCGTAGCCGAGACCTGACCGTAGCCGGTGAAATGGTGCTCCACGCAGAACGTGCTGCGGAAGCCCAACGCTTCGGCCTCGATGTTGTATTCGATCCAGTCGTGGTAGCCCTCGGTGCTGTCGAACTCACCGCTGCCCCGCCGTGCCGAGGCGCTGCCGAACAATCCGAACTGCATGAATCTCTCCTCGTAATGATTGCGGCAGAGCCGTCAACCTGACGCGGGCTCCATCATCCCCTGTTGCAGCAGCGGCACTGCCTGCGGCGAGGTGACGAACCGGATCAACGCCCTGCTCGCCTCTTGTTCCCGCGAGGCCGCCATGACGGCGATGGAGAACACGACGTATTCGTGCAGCTCGTCCGGAAGATCGCCCACGTAGTCGGTGCCGGCAATCGGCTTGCTCACGTTGATCTGCTGGATCGCCATTTCCGTTTCGCCGCGCGCCACGTAGCCCGCGGCGGGGCCGCCTTCGCTGTGGACGATTCTGGATTTCATCTGCTCGGCGATGCCGAGCTTTTCGATGGCTCGCGCGGCGACGCCGCCGCTTCCGCCGCGGGAATAGCAGATCGACTTGGCCCCGAGCAGTGTGCGCTTGAGGGCCTCCGGCGTGCTGATGTCGGGCCACGGCGCGCCGGACTCGACGGAAAGGCCCACCGCCGCGCGGGCGAAGATCGTGCTGGAACCCTCCAGCACCAAGCCGCGCCTGACGATGTCGTTCATCGGCTCGCCGTAGAGCACCATCAGGTCGGCGGGCGCGTTGGAGGCCAGGGTTCGCTCGAACGTCGCCGAGCTCTCCTGAGTGACGATCAACTTGTGGCTGGTCAGTCGGGTGAACGCGGGGGCGAGCTGGTTCCATGCCGACGTCGTTCCCATGGATGCTCGGACGACCAGTTCAGTCATAGTGCATAGGGCTTTCGAAAATCGTTTTTCGGTTGGCACAGCGTATCGGCGACGGGTTCGGCGGTCAATAGCCACTGCGATAGACTCCGAAGCTGTAACGCCAACGAAACCACTCAGCGCAGAGGAGCCACCCATGCCGATCATCGATTCGCAGGTTCACGCCTATGAGGAGAACACACCCAAGCGGCCTTGGGCTACCGTCCCGAATTGGCCCGAACACGTGACGGGTGACGAGATGGTGGCGGCGATGGACGAGGTCGGCGTCGACGGCGCGATCTTCGTCTCCCCGTTTGCCATGTACCGCTACGACGCCAGCTATGCCGTCGAAGTGCAACGGGCCCATCCCGGCCGGTTCGCCCTCGTCAAACCGGTGGACCCGGATGATGCGGCGGTGGCCGATGTGATCGCAGACTGGAAGAAGACGGCGGGCACCGTCGGCATTCGTATCATGATGCGCAAGGAAGTGGGGCGCGACGCGAACGACCCCGGCTTCGAGCGCATCGCGCGCGCAGCCGTTCGGTACGACTTCCCGGTCAACCTGTCGTGCGCCGGCAACCTGGACGGGGCTACGACGCTGATCGACCATCACCCCGAGACACGATTCATCATCGACCATCTGGGCCTCATGCAACCGCGCACGCCGCCCGCGCCCCCGCAACCCTGGGCGGAGTTGCCTAAACTGCTGGACCTCGCCAAGCGACCGAACGTGGTGGTGAAGGTCAGCGGCGCCTGCACGCTGGCGCGCGAACCGTATCCCTTCCCGGACATCTGGGGCCCGCTCGCGCGCGTGTTCGATGCCTGGGGGTTCGACCGCTGTCTGTGGGGCACCGACTGGACCCGCGCCTTCGCCGTCGTCAACTATGAGCAATCAGTCGAGCCATTCCGTCAAAGCGACCGACTCAGCGACAGTGAACGGGCCATGCTGATGGGAGGTGCCTGCACCAAGGCGTATGGCTGGTCGCCGCAGAAAGGTCATGACAAGCGTTCATGACCTTGCCGCGAACGGGCATGGTGTCCGCGCCAACGATCGCCGTCGCGCGGCGATCTTTTTTAACTGCTGCAGCTATTCCGAACGAATGGTCGGCCTCGTCATCAGCGGACAGGCGGCGCCGGATCGCTGATCGGTGCCTGGGCGACGGCATCCGCAGCCGCGCGGTCCCCTGAGCGTGCCAGGCGCAAAATGCGGCCGCGGACGATATCGAGGTGGGTGCGCAAGTTGTAGGCGTAGTCGGAGTACGACTTGGGGATGGAGGTATGGCTCAAGCCGAGCTCGATCGCGTCGAGGTGCTGCAGCATCTGCGGCGCGTGGGCCGGGTCCGGATCTCGTATCAGGTCGTCTTCGAGATACTTGACCTCGCCATACCAGCGGAATACGCGCGCCTTCGAGCGCCATTCCCAAAGCGACGGAAGTATCTTGAACGCGGGCACCAGGATGGCGAAGAACGGCACCAGCAAGACCAGCATGCGCTCGATCAGATTGGCCACCCAGAACGGCAGGTACCGCTGCAGGAACGGCGGGCCGTCTTCCAGATAGCGCTCGGCTTGCTTGCTCAGAGGGATGGTCGATTCGCGCGCCGCCGGAAATTCCTTGTGCCCCTGCAGCACCCCGGACGGCGAGTGCACTTCGGAGGCGGCATTCAGCAGCAGGAGGGCAAGCGCCGGATGGAAATCCTTGCGCACGACCAGCGTTGCGGTCGTGGCCAGCAGCGTGATGTCGTGCGTTGGAATCTGTGCGGCCAGATCCAGCACCCCGCGCGGCAGCGTGCGTACCGAAAGGTAGGTGAAGCGTCGCGTGAACGCTTCCGCATTGACCAGGCTGAGCAGACGGATCCCGTCGGCATTGAGCAGGCGTTGCACGATCGGCGCATCGGGCGCCCCGACGACGAAGGCAGCATCCACGTGTCCTTGCGTCAGTGCTTCGGCTGCCGCGGCGCCGCCCAGCGGCCGGAACTGCTCCTGCTCCGCCTGAGCGCCGACCGCTCGCAACAGCTCGAGCGCCAGGGCGCGAGTGCCGCTGCCTTCGGCTCCGACCGCGATTCGCTTGTCGACCAGTTCATTGAGCAGGCTTAGCTCGCGCTCTCCCCGATAGAAGACCCACAGCGGCTCGTAATAGACGCTTCCAAGCGATACGAGATTTGCTGCGCCATCGCCCGGGCTCATTCCCGCTTGCACAAGCGCCGCCTGCACATTCGAGCTCGGGTCGGCCAGCAGCTCCAGGTTTTCGCGCGCGCCGGCCGAAGGGCGCAGATCGATCGTGATGCCGTCGCGCGCCAGGATGTCGCGATAACGCTGCGCAAAGAGACGGTAAGCGCCACCCTCGGGGCCCGTCGCCAGCACGAAACTCTCGGGCGGCGCCGGCCGCATGAATCGCGATGTGAACCAGAAGGCGGCAATGATGATGATCAGCGCCGGCACGATGATCATCATCGCGTCCTTGAGCGCAGCCCGGTCGATGTCGAAGTGCAGCCCCGGCTCGCCTTGCCGCCGCCGCATGAAGCTGCGCAAGCGCTTGCGGTCTTGGCGCTGCGGCTCGGGAGCGTTCGACACGACTGGGCTCTCCTGCTTGGTGGATCTCGAGGTTCAACGGGTTCCGGGCCGATTCTAGCCGGCCGCTTCCCGGTCGCGCCCGGGCGCTCAGGTGTCTACATCTCATCCAACTTCTGGAATTCCTCGGCCAGGAAGTCGATCAGCGCACGCACCGGCGGCCGCAGATGCCGCTTCGAGGGAAATATCGCATGGATGATGGGGGGTGTCTGCACCAAGGCCTATGGCTGGTCGCCGAAAGAACGCTAGGACGAGGCGGAGCCGGTCCCTTTCGTTCCTGCGCCTGCCTGGAACCGACACGACACCATTGCCGCGAACGGGCATGGTGTTCGCTCCTGTCGGCCTTTCCCACCCGTCTGCTGTCGCACGAATGCCCACGATCGACGCTGGCAGCGCTGCTGTTCCCGTCGCGCTGCGCGACCCTCCCGCCCCCCGGGGGGTGCAACTTGGAGATAGGTGATGAAACGCTCGACATGGCGATGGACCTGGACACTCGCAGCAACCGCAACCGTGTCGTTGATCGCGGCTTCGTTCTGGTCGGACGCAGGCACGCCCAGTGGATCCGGTGCCGGCGGCGGGATCGAGATCGTGCCGGCGAATGGATCGGGTGGTGACCTGCTCGCCGCGGGTCGCGACGTTGCCGTGCGCGAGCGGGTGAGTGGCGATGTCGCTGTCGCCGGCCGCTCGATCCGGCTAAGTGCGCCGGTCGGCGGCTTTGTGCTGGCAGCCGGACGTGAAGTGACGATCGGCGGCGCAGTCGACGACGATCTGTGGGCCGCCGGCGAGCGCGTGACGCTCGACGCGCCGGTGCGCGATGGGGTGCGCCTGGCGGGCCGCCGCGTGCTCGTGCAACCGCAAGCGAACGTCGACGGCGATGCGCTGCTCGCGGG
>JBOIEI010000738.1:0-2613 GCA_050741055.1 Burkholderiales bacterium
CGTGAAGATTCAATGTCCGACGTGCTACCGCCGTGCTTCGCCGCAATTGCGCGCCGTGGCGAGCGGATTGCTCGCGGTCTGTCCTTATTGCTTGTCGCCGTATCTGCCCGACCGGCGTGGGCAGGGCGCCTTTCGGTCGGGAACGGGCGGCGCAGCGCCGGTCGACGCGAGGGAGCGTGAGGCGCGCTGGTACGCGGCGCGCGGCAAGGACTGAATCGCGCGCGACGCCGTGGCTATTTTGCCAGGTCCAGGTCGGTCAGGATCGATCGGAAGCGCGCGTGCTCGCTGTCGAAGAAATCACCGAGCTCGCGGCTGCGCATGCAATGCGGCACGCCGCCGGTGCGGGCAATCTCGGCTTTCCACTCGTCGCTCGCCACGAGACGCCTTGCCTGCGGCGCTGCATCGAATGATACCTGACGCAGCGTGCGTGCATCTCGCCGCGCCCACCGAGCTCGTGCCTCGGTGCGCTACGGCTGAGCCTCGTCCGACCAGTCGCGCCGGGTTTCGTCGTACACAACGAGCAGTCCGCCGGGCGGACGCATGCTCGGGTGCTTTTCCTCGCGCAGGTGATCCAATGCCAGCCGCCTCACCTGTTCGAGCGACGGCGACATCAGGATCCCGGACTCGTCGATGTAGCGTATGTAAGCCGATTCCATGTCCGTTTCCGAACGTTCTGTTTACCGTGATATAGCGATGTCCGTGCCCCGCCTGCATGCGCCAAGGTCCGCTGCAGCCGCCCGCTTGCCGACCGCGGTGATCGACAGGTAAATGCGGAAGCGCCGGATGCTGACCGAGCAGGCGTTATCCAGGCCGATGCAGGCGCGGCGATTGTCGAGTGAAGATACGCCGGCCGCGCTTGAATCCCGCGAGCGGCAGCGCGCACTTCGCGATGGTATCGGCGGTCGAGGTTTCGTCCCATACCACCAGGTCGGCCGTCTTGCCCGGTTCGAGACCGTAATCACCGAGTCGCATGAGCTGCCCGGCCCGCTCGGTGATCATCCCGAAGCACTCGGAAAGATCATTCGGCCCGTAGCGCTGGACCACGTTGGCATAGAGATTGGCGATGCGCGTGAGCGAGCAGTCGCCGTAGGGTGTGAAAGCGTTGAGCACGTTGTTGGTGGCCAGCGTGCAATTGGCGCCCTGCTCGATGAGCGTGTTGGCATCGGTGACCGCACGCATGACGCTATGTTCCATGTGGCGCCCGCCGTTGAAAAGATCGGTCGCGGGTAAAACCGCGAGCGACACGCCCGAGCGCGCGAGCCGCTTGCCGACCTCGGCCTGCTGCTTCACCGGCATGCAGGAGAACTTGGAGCCGTGGCCGAATGCCACGCGGCCCTGCCAGCCGATGCGATCGGCGATCTCGCACACTTGCGGATAATCGAGCTCGTCGATCTCGTACCCGCCATCGAGGTGAAAATCGACGTCGATGTCGTAGCGTTGGGCGAGCTCGAACACGCGCTTGATCTGACCTGGCCCGTCCTTGTCGTAGCGGATGCCGCCGCCGATCACGGGCGCGCCGCGCTCCAGGCAGGCGATGAGGTTCTCGTCGGCGCCGGGCACCCCGGTCCAGCCTTCCTGCAGGAACACGCAGGGCTGGATGTCGATCGCCCAGGCGTAGTCCTTGCGCAACTGCTCGACGACTTCGAAGCCGATGAGCCCCACGTTGGGATCGACTTCGACCTGGGTGCGCATGTGTGTGACCCCGTGCAGGAGGCACTGATCGAGCGTGGCCGAGGCACGCGCGTAGGTGTCCTCGTGGGTGAAGGTGTGCTTGATCGAAGCGGTGCGCTTCATGTGATCGCGCGCCATGCGGTCCGGCTGGTACGGCACGCGCTCGACGGTCATCGCCTTGTCGAGGTGGAAGTGGCTCTCGATAAGGCCCGGCGACACCAGCTTGCCGCCGGCGTCGTACTCCGGGCCTTGGGCGGCGAGGCGAGGCGCCAACGCGACGATCGCGCCGCCCTCGATGCCGATGTCCTGCAGCGGATCCGCGTCCGTGGCGTGAGCCAGCCGGGCGTTGCGAACGATCAGGTCCAGTGCCATGTCGCTTTCCTCCATCCTCGCCGAAACTATACTAGCAAACCGGCCGCTCGATTTTGCACGGTCGCATCCGCGCATGGGTACGATGTGACTTGCGCACGGAGGCGCAGTTTGCGTTTCGCGGCTTCATCCACCGGAGGAGATTCGCCATGGCCCGCCGCCTGAAGATTGCCGCAGCCCAGCTCGGCCCGCTGCATCGCTCCGATTCGCGCGAGGCAGCAGTCAAACGGCTGATCGCGCTCATGCACGAGGCGCATGGGCAGGGAGCGCGCTTCGTCGTGTTTCCGGAGCTCGCCTTGACGACGTTCTTTCCGCGCTGGTGGATGCCGGACCAGGAAGAAGTCGACCGTCGCTTCTTCGAGCCCTCGATGCCTTCGCCGCTCACGCAGCCGCTGTTCGACGAAGGCAAGCGTCTCGGCATCGGCTACTACCTCGGCTACGCCGAGCTCGCGAATGTGGATGGACGGCTGCGGCGTTTCAATACGTCCATCCTGGTCGGTCCCGACGGCAGCATTGTCGGCAAGTACCGCAAGGTGCATTTGCCGGGCCACGCCGACCACAAGCCGCAGGCGG
>JBOIEI010000739.1:0-1826 GCA_050741055.1 Burkholderiales bacterium
CGGGTGCCTCGACCGGCCGACCAGCGGGGAGTATCGCTTCCGCGGGCGCGACGTCGCGGGCCTCGGCCGGGAGGAGCTCGCGCAGCTGCGGCGCGTGGCGTTCGGCTTCGTCTTCCAGAGCTACAACCTGATCGCGGCGGCGAGCGCGCGCGAGAACGTCGAAATGCCGGCGATCTACTCCGGCATGCCCCCGGGCGAGCGTCGTGAGCGCGCCGAGAGCCTTCTGAGCACGCTCGGGCTCGAGGAGCGCATGGGGCATCGCCCGAACCAGCTCTCGGGCGGCCAGCAGCAGCGCGTGTCGATCGCACGGGCGCTCATGAACGGTGGCGAGATCATTCTCGCCGACGAGCCGACCGGCGCGCTGGACAGCAAGAGCGGCGCCGAGGTGATGGCGCTTCTCAAGGGCCTGTCGGCCGAAGGCCGCACCGTCATCATCATCACGCACGCGCGCGAGGTGGCCGAGAATGCCGATCGGGTGATCGAGATCCGAGACGGACGCATCGTGCGCGACCCCGGTCCGTCGACGCCACCGGCCGCGGCGGCGCCGCTCGATGCGATCGGAACGCGCGCCGTGCCGCTCGTGCGCGGGCTGTACGAAGCCGTGAACGCCGCGGGCCGGGCGCTGCGTGCGAATGTCTTTCGTACCGCGCTCACCCTCCTCGGCATCGTCATCGGCGTGGGCTCGGTCATCGCCATGCTGGCGGTCGGCGACGGCGCGAAGCAAAGCGTGGTCGATCGCATCAGCGGCATGGGCACGAACCTGATGCTCGTGCGGCCGGTCGCCGCCAACCGGCGCGGCATGGGGGCGAGCATCGCCACCATGTCGCCGCAGGACGCCGATGCGATCGCGGCGCTCCCGAACGTGCTGGCAGCCGTTCCCGAGCTGGGCGGCAACGTCACCATCCGCTTCGGCAATACCGACTATCAGACGCAGGCGACGGCGACCGGCGCCGACTTTCCGCTCGCGCGCAACTGGCCGGTTGCGCGGGGGTTGTTCTTCTCGCGTGCCGACGTGACGAGCTACGCGCCGGTCGTCGTGCTGGGCGAGACGGTGACCAAAAGTCTTTTTCCCGAGAGCGATCCGATCGGCAAGCACGTGTTGGTGAACAACGTGCTCTTCCAGGTGATCGGCGTCATGAGCGCGCGCGGCGCGTCGCCGATGGGCCAGGACCAGGACGACGTGGTCTACGTCCCGTACACCACCGGCAGCATGCGGCTTTTCGGCCAGCGGTTCCTGCGCAACATCACCGTGGCCGCCGACGACGTGAGCCGCATCGACGAGACGCAGCAGGCGGTCGCGAGCCTGCTCGAAGCCCGGCACGGCACGGTCGACTTCCAGATCCGCAACATGGCCTCGCTGCTGGAAACGGCCACGGAGACGCAGGACACGCTCACGGTCCTGCTCGGCTCGATCGCCGCGATCTCACTGCTGGTCGGCGGGATCGGGGTGATGAACATCATGCTGGTCAACGTTACCGAGCGCACGCGCGAGATCGGCGTGCGCATGGCGACCGGTGCCCGCATGCGCGACATCCTGCAGCAGTTCCTGACCGAGGCGCTGGCGGTTTCGGCGCTCGGCGGCTTGATCGGTGTCGCGGCGGGTCTCGGCGCGGCGGCACTGGTCGGATCGCTCGGCACGCCGGTGAAGTTCGCAGCCTATCCGGTGCTGCTCGCCTTCGGCTGCGCGTTCGCGACCGGTCTCGTGTTCGGCTACATGCCGGCGCGCAAGGCCGCCGGCCTCGATCCCGTCGTTGCCTTGTCTTCGGAGTAGAAACCATGAACCCGAGATTCCGTCTTGCCGTTTGCGCCGCCGCCATCATCTCGCT
>JBOIEI010000740.1:0-9379 GCA_050741055.1 Burkholderiales bacterium
AGTTCGGCCAGACGACCGCGGACGGCGCGTTCACGCTCAAGGAAGGCGAATGCCTGGGCGCGTGCGGCGACGCTCCGGTCATGCTCATGAACGACAAGACGATGCTGTCGTGGATGACGCAGGACAAGATCGACGCGTTGATCGAGAAGCAGAGGAAGCCGGAATGAATGCACCGCTGCCGCCCTTTGCCGGCGACATCTACGGGCCGGACGCCGTCATTCTCAAGGGTCTCACGGGGCTCGACTGGCGGCTGAAGGACTACGAAGCGCGCGGCGGCTACGAAGCGCTGAAGAAGATCCTGCGCGAGAACATCGCCCCGGAGCAGGTCATCGCCGAGGTGAAGAAATCGGCGTTGCGCGGGCGCGGCGGCGCCGGATTTCCGACCGGGCTCAAGTGGAGCTTCATGCCGCGGCAGTACAACGGCCCCAAGTACCTCGTGTGCAATTCCGACGAGGGCGAGCCCGGCACCTTCAAGGACCGCGACATCCTGCGCTACAACCCGCACATCGTCATCGAAGGCATGGCGATCGCGGCCTATGCGATGGGGATCCCCGTCGCATACAACTCCATCCACGGCGAGATCTGGGACGTCTACGAGCGCTTCGAGGAGGCGTTGCTGGAAGCGCGCGCCGCCGGCTACCTCGGCGAGAACATCCTGGGGAGCCCGTTCAGCTTCCAGCTCCATGCTCATCACGGCTACGGCGCCTACATCTGCGGCGAGGAAACGGGCCTGCTCGAATCGCTCGAGGGCAAGAAGGGCCAGCCGCGCTTCAAGCCGCCGTTTCCCGCAAGCTTCGGGCTGTACGGCAAGCCCACCACCATCAACAACACCGAGACGTTCGCCGCCGTGCCGTGGATCATCCTGAACGGCGGGGAGGCCTTCCTGTCGTTGGGACGGCCGAACAACGGCGGCACCAAGGTCTTCTCGGTCTCCGGCGACGTGGCGCGGCCGGGAAACTACGAAGTCAGGCTCGGCACGCCGTTCGCCAAGCTGCTCGAAATGGCAGGCGGCATGCGCGACGCCTTCGCGTTGAAGGCATGCATTCCGGGCGGTTCGTCGATGCCGGTTCTGCCGGCCGAGGTCATGCTGCAGACCGACATGGACTACGACTCGATCGCCAAGGCGGGGTCGATGCTGGGATCGGGCGCGGTCATCGTCATGAATGAAACACGCTGCATGGTGCGCTCGCTGCTGCGGCTGTCCTATTTCTATTTCGAGGAATCGTGCGGCCAGTGCACGCCTTGCCGCGAAGGCACCGGCTGGCTCTACCGCATGGTGGACCGTATCGAGCACGGCCGCGGCAAGCTGGAAGACCTGGCCAAGCTCGAGAACGTGGCGGACAACATCCAGGGCCGCACCATCTGCGCGCTCGGCGACGCGGCGGCGATGCCGGTGCGCGCTTTCATCAAGCACTACCGCGACGAATTCGTGCACCACATCGAGCACGGCCGCTGCACTGTGCCGCACTACGTCTGAGAACCCCCATGCTGGAGATCGAGCTCGACGGCCGCAAACTGGAAGTTCCCGAAGGCAGCACCATCATGGATGTCGCCAATCGGGAGGGGATCTATATCCCGCACTTCTGCTATCACCGCAAGCTCTCCATCGCGGCGAACTGCCGCATGTGCCTGGTGCAGGTGGAGAAGGCGCCCAAGCCCTTGCCGGCGTGCGCCACGCCGGTGACCAACGGCATGAAGGTATGGACGCATTCGGAGACTGCCGTCGACGCCCAGAAGGGCGTGATGGAGTTCCTGCTCATCAACCACCCGCTCGACTGTCCGATCTGCGATCAGGGCGGCGAATGCCAGCTGCAGGACCTGGCGGTCGGCTACGGCGCCAGCGCCTCGCGTTACGACGAGCCGAAGCGGGTCGTGTCGAACAAGAACCTCGGTCCGCTGATATCGACCGACATGACGCGCTGCATCCACTGCACGCGCTGCATCCGCTTCGGCCAGGAGATCGCCGGCATCATGGAGCTCGGCATGATCGGCCGCGGCGAGCATGCCGAGATCATCACGTTCGTCGGCAAGACGGTCGACTCGGAGCTGTCGGGCAACGTGATCGATCTGTGCCCGGTCGGTGCGCTCACGTCCAAGCCGTTTCGCTACTCGGCGCGCACGTGGGAGCTCATGCGCCGCTCGAGCATCAGCCCGCACGACGGCCTGGGCTCGAATCTCACCGTGCAGGTGAAGCAGAACCGGGTCATGCGCGTGCTTCCACGCGAAAACGAAGCCGTCAATGAATGCTGGCTGTCGGACAAGGACCGCTTCGCTTACGAAGGTCTCAACTCGGAGCAGCGCCTGGTGCGGCCGATGATCCGTGAATCGTCCGGTTGGCGCGAAGTCGATTGGCCCACGGCCCTGGCGTTCACGCTCGACGGTTTGAAACGCGTGCGCGAGGCGCATGGCCCCAGCGCGATCGGCGCGCTGGCCACGGCGCACGCCACGTTCGAAGAGCTGTACCTGCTGCAGAAGCTCATGCGCGGCATCGGCAGCGGCAATGTCGACCACCGGCTGCGCCAGTGCGATTTCAGCCGCGACGGCTCGCAAGCCGGTGCGCCCTGGCTGGGAACCGCCATCGCCGACATCGCCGCGCTCGACCGCGTGCTGATCGTCGGCTCGACGCTGCGCCGCGACCATCCGCTGATCGCGCACCGGTTGCGCCAGGCCGCGAAGAAGGCGCTGCAGATCAATCTCGTCAATCCGGTGGACGACGAACTGCTGATGCGCGTGGCCAACCGGCTGATCGTTGCGCCCAGCGGACTTGCCGGCGCGCTCGCCGATATCCTGCAAGCCCTGGGTGGGTTGAAAGGCGTTTCGGTGCCGCAGCAGGCCGGTGCGGAGCCCTCGGAAAGCGCCCGGCGCATCGCCGAAAGCCTCGCATCGGGCTCCAACGTGGCGCTCTATCTGGGCAACCTCGCGCAGCACCATCCCGATGCGGGTCTTCTGCACGCGCTGGTGCAACGCATCGCCGACGTCGCGGGGGCGCGCTTCGGCTTTCTCGGCGAGGCGGCCAACAGCGTAGGCGGGGTGCTTGCGGGCGCGGTGCCCTATGGGGGCTCGGTCGCAGGGCTCGATGCGCGCGCCATGCTCGAGGCGCCGCGTCATGCGTACCTGTTGCTGAACGCCGAGCCCGAGCTCGACTGTCACGACCCGGCCGCAGCCATGGCCGCGATGCGCGCCGCCGACTTCGTCATTGCGCTCAGCCCTTATCAGCACGGAGCAGTCGACTACGCGCATGTCATGCTGCCGATCGGTCCCTTCACCGAGACCTCGGGCACCTTCGTCAACACCGAAGGCCGGCCGCAAAGCTTCCGCGGCGTGGTGAATCCGCTGGCCGAAACGCGTCCCGGCTGGAAGGTGTTGCGCGTGCTGGGCACGATGCTCGGCGTCGAGGGATTTGGTTATACCTCGAGCGAGCAGGTGCGCGACGAAGCGCTGGCGCAGTGCGAGGTGCGCGATGAAGCGTTCGCGCAGTGCGAGCTGCCCGCGCGGCTGGATAACCGCCTGCGCGAGGAGCGCATCGACGCACCGCGCATGCAAGCGTCGGATCTCGAACGCATCGGCGAGGTGGCGGCCTATCACGCCGACGCCATCGTGCGCCGTTCGCCGCCCCTGTTGGCGACGCAATACGGCCAGCCTCCGGTTGCCAGCATGAGTAGCGAGACGTCGGCGCAATTGGGCTTGCGCGCAGGCGGCGGTGTGCTTTTGCGGCAGGGGCAAGGCGAGGCGACGCTGCCGGTGGCGCTGGACGACCGCGTTCCCCCGCACTGCGTGCGCATTCCGGCCGGCCACCCGGCAACCGCAGCGCTGGGGTCGATGTTCGGGGCGATCGAGGCGCAGCCGGTGGCGCTGGACGAGCGCAAGGTCGGGTAGACGATGGACTTCGCATTCTTCGAGCAGCTGTTCGGGCCGACGTGGCCGGCGGTGTGGACACTCGCCAAGATCGTCGCGATCGTCGTTCCGCTGCTCGCCTGCGTCGCCTACCTGACGCTCTGGGAGCGCAAGGTGATCGGCTGGATGCAGGTGCGCCGTGGCCCCAACCGGGTCACTTTCTTCGGCGTGCGCTGGCTCGGCGGCCTGGCGCAGCCGATCGCCGATGCCCTCAAGCTGCTGCTGAAAGAGATCATCGTCCCTTCCGGCGCGAACCGGTTGCTGTTCGTGCTGGCGCCGGTCATGGCCATCATGCCAGCGCTCGCGGCCTGGGCGGTCATTCCCTTCGCCCCCGAGCTGGTGCTCGCCGACATCGATGCAGGGTTGCTGTACGTGCTGGCGATCACATCCATGGGGGTGTACGGAGTCATCATCGCGGGCTGGGCTTCGAACTCGAAGTACGCCTTCCTGGGAGCCATGCGCTCGGCCGCGCAGATCGTTTCCTACGAAATCGCCATGGGCTTCGCGCTGGTCGGCGTCTTGATGGCGGCGCAAAGCCTCAACCTTGGCGAAATCGTCGTGCGCCAGGTGGGGCCCTACGGGTTCCTCAACTGGTTCTTCATCCCGCTCTTTCCGCTGTTCCTCGTCTACCTGATCGCCGGGGTCGCGGAGACCAACCGCGCGCCGTTCGACGTGGCCGAGGGCGAGTCGGAGATCGTCGCCGGCTTCCACGTCGAATACTCGGGAATGACTTTCGCGATCTTTTTTCTCGCCGAATACGCGAACATTATCCTGGTTTCGACGCTGTGCGCGGTCATGTTCCTGGGCGGGTGGCTGTCGCCGTTCGCGTTTTCCGCGCTCAACGACATCGCGTTCGCTCGCTGGCTGGCGGCACCGGGATTCCACTGGCTGGCCGCCAAGGTCTTCATCGTCGTGTTCCTTTTTCTGTGGTTCCGGGCAACCTTCCCGCGCTATCGCTACGACCAGCTGATGCGGTTGGGCTGGAAGGTGTTCATCCCGGTCACGCTGGTGTGGATCTTCGTGCTGGCCGTGTGGATGATGACGCCGTTATGGCCATGGTAAGGAGGCCATCATGATCAAAAGAATCCGCGAATTCTTCAGCACGTTCCTTCTGGTCGAGCTCGTGCGCGGCATGATGCTCACCGGCCGGCATTTGTTCGCGAAGAAGATCACCGTCCAGTATCCCGAGGAAAAAACCCCGCAGAGCCCACGCTTTCGCGGGCTGCATGCGCTGCGCCGCTATCCGAACGGCGAGGAACGCTGCATCGCGTGCAAGCTGTGCGAGGCGGTGTGCCCCGCACTTGCGATCACGATCGAATCGGAGCAGCGCGACGACGGCACCCGCCGCACCACCCGTTACGACATCGATCTCACCAAGTGCATCTTCTGCGGTCTGTGCGAGGAGTCGTGCCCGGTGGATTCGATCGTCGAGACACGCATCCTCGAGTATCACGGCGAGAAGCGCGGCGATCTGATCTATACCAAGCCGATGCTGCTTGCGATCGGCGACCGCTTCGAAGAGCAGATCGCACGCGACCGCGCCGCCGACGCGCCCTACCGATGACAAAACGCGACTCGGGGAGCGGGGGAGCCGCATGACTTTTCAGGAATTCGTCTTCTGGGTGCTGGCGGGCGTTCTGGTCTTCGCTGCGATTCGCGTCATCACCGCGCGCAATCCGGTGCACTGCGCGCTGTTCCTGGTGCTTGCCTTCGTCTCGTGTTCGGGCCTGTGGCTGCTGCTCGAAGCCGAGTTCCTCGCGATCGTCCTGGTTCTGGTGTACGTGGGCGCAGTCATGGTGTTGTTCCTGTTCGTGGTCATGATGCTCGATATCAATCTGGCGCGCATGCGCGAGGGGTTGTTCACCTATTTGCCGCTAGGACTCGTGGTGGCCCTGCTCATGGTCATGGAGATGGGGCTGGTGCTGTGGTCGCGCAACATCGAGCTGCAGGACATGCCGCCGCCGCCCGCCCTCGCCGCCGGCTACAGCAACACCAAGGAGCTCGGCCGGTTGCTCTACACGGAATACGTCTATCCGTTCGAGATCGCAGCCGTGATCCTGCTGGTCGCCATCGTCGCGGCCATCGCGCTCACGCTGCGCCGGCGCAAGAACACACGCTACCAGAACCCGTCGCTGCAAGTCTCGGTACGGCGCGAGGACCGGGTGCGGCTCGTTTCGATGCCGCCCGTGCGGCGCGAGGCCGGGCCGGCGGCCGCCGCGGCAGAGGCGAGCGCCGAGGCCAAGCCGGAAGCGGGAGGCGCACGGTGATCACGCTTTCGCATTACCTGATCCTGGGCGCGATCCTGTTCGCGATCAGCGTGGTCGGCATTTTCCTCAACCGCCGCAACGTGATCATCTTGCTGATGGCGATCGAGCTGATGCTGCTTGCCGTCAACATGAATTTCGTGGCGTTCTCGCACTATCTCGACGACATGGCCGGGCAGGTGTTCGTGTTCTTCATCCTCACGGTCGCGGCGGCGGAATCGGCGATCGGCCTGGCGATCCTGGTGGTCCTTTTTCGCGCGCTCAACACCATCGACGTCGACGACCTCGACAGCCTGAAAGGATGATCGGCCCGCGGGCTTTAAGCGGGACGGCTATTCACGCAGAAAAACAAGCGGCATGCAGACACTCTACCTGATCGTTGCTCTCGCTCCGTTGCTCGGCGCGCTCGTCGCCGGACTGGGCGGGCGGTTCATTGGCCGGCGCGGCGCGCATTCGGTCACCATCGCGCTCATGGTGGTCTCGTTCGGTGCGGCGCTCGCCGTTTTCCGCGACGTGTTCGACGGCAATACCTTCAACGGCCCGGTCTACACCTGGCTCGTCTCGGGCGACCTGCGCTTCGAGATCGGCTTTCTCATCGATCGGCTGACGGCCACCATGATGGTGGTCGTGACCTTCGTCTCGCTCGCGGTGCACGTCTATACGATCGGCTACATGGCCGACGATCCCGGCTACCAGCGCTTCTTCAGCTACATCTCGCTGTTCACTTTCTCCATGCTGATGCTGGTGATGTCGAACAACTTCCTGCAGCTGTTCTTCGGCTGGGAGGCGGTGGGGTTGGTGTCGTACCTGCTGATCGGTTTCTGGTACACGCGCCCGACGGCGATCTACGCCAACCTCAAGGCGTTCCTGGTCAACCGCGTGGGCGATTTCGGCTTCCTGCTCGGTATCGGCCTGGTGCTCGCGTACGCCGGCAGCCTCGACTATGCGAGCGTGTTCGCGCAAGCGCCGCAGCTTGCGGGAATGAACATCGAGCTGTTCGAGGGCCGGGCCTGGAGCCTCATGAGCGTCATCTGCATCCTGCTGTTCGTGGGCGCGATGGGCAAGAGCGCGCAATTTCCGCTGCACGTCTGGCTGCCCGATTCGATGGAAGGTCCGACCCCGATTTCCGCCCTGATCCACGCCGCGACCATGGTGACCGCGGGCATCTTCATGGTGGCGCGCATGTCGCCGCTGTTCGAGCTCTCGGAGACGGCGCTTTCGTTCGTCATCGTCATCGGCGCGATCACCGCGCTTTTCATGGCGCTCATCGCGATCGTGCAGAACGACATCAAGCGCGTGGTCGCGTATTCGACTCTTTCGCAGCTCGGGTACATGACCGTTGCGCTGGGCGCATCGGCTTACTCGGCCGCCATCTTTCATCTGGCCACCCACGCGTTCTTCAAGGCGGTGCTGTTCCTCGGCGCCGGCTCGGTGATCATCGCCATGCACCACGAGCAGGACATGCGCCGCATGGGCGGGCTGCGCCGCTACATGCCGATCACCTACTGGACCATGATGGTCTCGGCGCTCGCCAGCATCGGCGTTCCGGGATTGTCCGGTTTCTTCTCCAAGGATGCGATCATCGAGGTGGCGCACCTGGCAACCACGCCCGGCGCCGGTTTCGCTGCGTTCTGCGTGACGGCCTGCGTATTCGTGACCGCCTTCTACACCTTCCGCATGATGTTCATGACCTTCCACGGCACCGAGCGCTTCGGCCATGGACACGATTCGAGCCACGGTGCTACAGCCGCGACCGGGCCGACGGCGAGCGCTCCGCACGCGGTCGCACACGCGCACGATACGCATGCCGCAGCATCGGATCACGACCACGGGCACGCGCCGCACGAGTCGCCGGCGGTGGTCACCCTGCCGCTGGTCGCGTTGTCGATTCCGGCGATTGCCGCCGGCTGGCTGATCGGCCCGGTGCTGTTCGGATCCTATTTCGGCGACTCGATTCAGGTCGCGCCCGAGCACACGGCGCTGGCGCGGTTGGGCGAGGAATTCCACGGGGTGCTCGGCATGATGTGGCATGCGTTCTCCACGGCCCCGTTCTGGCTATTGCTCGCCGGGATCGCGCTGGCCTGGTATCTGTACATCAAGCGCCCGGACCTGCCGGCCGTGATCGCAGGGCGCTTCTCGCTCCTGTACCGGGTGCTGGAGAAGAAGTACGGGTTCGACGAGTTCAACGACTGGTTCTTCGCCGGCGGCACGCGCGGATTGGGGCGCGGCCTGTGGCGCTTCGGCGACGCGGGACTGATCGATGGCGTCATGGTAAACGGATCCGCGCGCCTGATGGGGTGGTTCGCAGGGCTCCTGCGCTATCTGCAGACCGGATACATCTACACCTACGCATTCGCAATGATTATCGGCGTGCTGCTGCTCGTCACGCTGCTGTTCATATCGAGCTGAGCGGGGAGAAAAGGCACGCATGGGCGCACTGCCGACGCTGAGCACCGTGATCTGGCTGCCGATCCTGGCCGGAATTGCGACGCTATTGACCGGGTCGGATCGCAATGCCGGTATGGCGCGGCTGCTGGCGCTGGTGGGCGCGGTCGCCGGCTTCCTGGTCGCGATCCCGCTCTGGACCGGATTCGACGCGACGGCGAGCGGCTTCCAGTTCGTCGAACGCCATTCCTGGATCGAGAGCTTCAACGTCTACTACCACCTGGGCATCGACGGCATCTCGCTGCTGCTAATCCTGCTCAATTGCCTCACCACCGTCTTGGTGGTGATCGCGGGCTGGAAGGTGATCGACACCCGCGTGGCGCAGTACATGGCCTCGCTGCTGATTCTTTCGGGTGTGATGAACGGCGTGTTCTGCGCGCTCGACGGGCTGCTCTTCTATGTCTTTTTCGAGGCCACGCTGATCCCGATGTTCATCGTAATCGGCGTGTGGGGCGGCCCCAACCGTGTCTATGCGGCGCTCAAGTTCTTTCTCTACACGCTGCTCGGCTCGCTGCTGGCGCTGATCGCGCTGATCTACCTGTACCTGAGCTCGGGCGGCAGCTTTTCGCTGCAGGACTGGTACGCGTTGCCCATCCCGTTCGTCGCCCAAGTGCTGGTGTTCCTGGCCTTCTTCCTGGCCTTCGCGGTCAAGGTCCCGATGGTGCCCGTGCACACGTGGCTGCCCGACGCGCACGTGGAAGCACCGACCGGCGGCTCGGTGGTGCTGGCCGCGATCATGCTGAAGCTCGGCGCTTACGGCTTTCTGCGGCTGTCGT
>JBOIEI010000741.1:0-5305 GCA_050741055.1 Burkholderiales bacterium
CGCACCGAGACCATCGATTACGCCATCATCCTGGAGGGCGAGATGTATTGCGTGCTCGACGACACCGAGGTGCTGCTCAAGGCGGGCGATGTCCTGATCCAGTGCGGCACCAACCACGCCTGGAGCAACCGCTCGGGTAAGCCGTGCAAGGTCGCCTTCATCCTGATCGACGGCAAGTTCGATCCCGACCTCGCTGCGCAGCTCGGATCGCACAAATGACGAGCGCCGCGCCGGCAACTCGGGCGCAGGCGGTCGCCGCGCACCTGCGCTCCATTCCCGGCAACGTCAGCTGGGGCCTGATCCCGGCCGGCGCGCCGCCGGCGCTCACCATCGCCTCGGGACAGAGCGTTCGCATCGATACCGTCTCGCAGCAGGGGCTCACTGCCGGGATCGACCCGGTCGCCTTCTTCGGCGAGGCCGGCATCGCGGCGGACAACGTCCTGGACGACGTCAAGGCCATCTATCGCCAGGTCAAGCGCGAGCCGAGCGCCGGATCGCATGTGCTCACCGGCCCGATCTACATCGAAAACGCGCGCCCCGGCGACATGCTGGAGGTGCGCATCCTGGATGTCGACTTCCGCGTCGATTACGGCACCAACAATTCCGGCCCGGGAGTGGGTGCAGGACCGGAGCTTTTGAGCGCCGTCGCACGCCAGATCATCCGCATCGATCGCGCTCGCGGGGTGGCCCTGTTTACCGATCGCATCGAGCTGCCGCTCGCGCCCTTCATGGGCATCATGGCAGTCGCGCCGCCGGATGCGGTTGCGCCGGCGAACACGCGTCCACCCGGTGCGTTCGGCGGCAACATGGATCTCAAGGTGCTCACGCGCGGCGCGACGCTCTACCTGCCGGTGTTCCAGGAGGGCGCGCAGTTCTGGACCGGCGACGGCCACGGCCTGCAAGGCGACGGCGAGGTCAACGGCACGGCGATCGAGATCTCGCTCGCGCCGACGCTGCAGTTCATCGTGCATCCGGGCGGTGCGCGCGACCTGGCGTGGCCGCGCGCCGAAGACCGGGCCTGCCACTACGTCACCGGCATGGACGTCGATCTCGACCTGGCGGCGCGCATCGCGGTCGAGCAGGTGGTCGTGTTTCTTTCTTCGCGCGCGGGCATCAGTACCGCACAGGCATACGCGCTCGCAAGCCTCGCGGTCGACTTTCGCATCGCCGAAAACGTGAACCACGTGAAGGTGGTGTACGGCGCGATTCCGAAGCGGTTGCTGCCGGCAGCCGCATACTGGACCGATTAGATTTGGAGTCACCATGTCCGCCACACCCACCGCCGAGCTGGCCGGTTTCATCGCCAACCTGCAATACGAGGACGTCCCCGCACCCGTGCGTGAGCGGGTCAAGGACTACATCCTCGATGCGCTCGCCAGCGCGCTGGCCGGCCGCCAGGGCGACGAGGTGCGCCAGGTCCAAGCGCTCGCGTCCGCGCTCGGCGCGAGCCAAGAGGCGACCGTCATCGGCGGCGGCCAGCTCTCGCTCGCCGGAGCGACGATGCTCAATGGCTATCTCGTTACCGCGGTCACCGTATGCGACGTGCACCGGCCGACGCTTTACCACACCACGCCCGAGGTCGTGCCGCCGGCGCTGGCGATCGCCGAGCGCGATCGGGCGAGCGGCAAGGCGCTGCTGCTCGCGGTGGCCGCCGGCCTGGAGACCTCGGTGCGCGTAGCGCTCGGCATCGACTATCCGGCGTTTCGCGCGCGCGGCTGGCACTCACCCGGCGTGATCGGTCCGTTCGGCGGCGCGGCTGCCCTCGGCAAGCTGCTCGAGCTCAGCGCCGAGCAGCAGCGCAATGCGTTCGGCCTCGCCGGTAGCCAGTCCGCTGGCACGTTCGCTCACTGGGGCACGCCCACGATCAAGTTCCACCAGTGCCGCGGCGCGCTTTCGGGGCTGATGGCGGGGCTGCTCGCGCAGCAGGACTTCCGCGCCTCGAGCGAGATCCTCGCGCACCCGGACGGCGGCATCTACACCACATATTCCAACGGCGGCAAGCCGCAAGTCGTGACCGCGGGACTCGGACGCGAGTGGCTGCTGCAGCAGATCGCACTGCGGCTCTGGCCAGCGGCGAGCTCGATCCAAACGGCGATGACGGGGCTGTTCGCCTTGATCGAGCGCCACGATTTGAAGCCGGACGACATCGCGGAAGTGAAGGTCGGCCTTTCCAAGGTCGTGTACGACATGCACGGCACGCTGCCCTGGAACGACAAGTTCAAGGCGCTGCTGTCGACACCCTATGTCATCGGGATCATCCTGCACGACCGCCGCTGCTGGCTCGACCAGTTCGAGCCCGGCCGCTACCAGGACCCGGTCGTCGATCGCTTCACGCGCGAGCGGGTGAAGGTGGTTTCCGATCCTTCGCTTCAGGGCACGGCCGCCACGGTCGATGTCCGGATGCGCGACGGCAGCGTGCACAGCGACCGGCGCGACTGCGCCAAGGGCGATCCGGAAGATCCGCTCACGCGCGTGGAAATCCAGGGGAAGCTCAGGACGGCGACCGAAGGGAAGCTGCCGGCCGCGCAAGTCGACCGGATCATCACGCTGGTCGATCGGTTGGAGGAACTGTCCGACACGCGCGAACTGATGGCTGCGCTGCGCGCCAGCTAGCGACGCTGATTTACCGCCCCTGCTACGGTCCCGCCGCTCTAGGGCGTACTGCGGCAGCGAGTGTCATGAGGAGAAGCGGTGCCCGAAAAACCATGGTCGATCGTTTCATTGCGAAGCTCCCTTTCGTTCGATTATTAGCTAAGCAGGAGGCACGCGAGGTTCGGTGGAGCTTGCTTCGTAGACGGCTCCCTTTCGTACCGAAGCGCGAACTGCCACTGTGCACTTCGCCGCGACATCGGTGTGTAAGACGATGTAATAACATGTAAGCGCGGCTGGCCGGAAGCCTTGTTCCCACCTGCTCGACGCCGGCGCGGGCGCAGTTACCTTGTTAGCGAAGCCGCTCGAGATCGACTCGCTCATCGTGCGCGATAGCTGATGCGTTCGCCCCAGCTCTCGCCCGCGGTATTCACCAGAGCCGTCAGCGCGGGCATTGCGCCGCGCAAGTCATAACGCCCGGGCGCCGTCGCCCGTACGTTGACAAACAAGGAGTAGCGACGCGGCATCTCCGCGCCAATCAGACATCGGTGTCCGCGAATCTCCTGCTGGCGCCGAAAAGAGCCGCGCTACTTCGCCGGGATCACCGGCAACAGCAGCCACGAGGCCTTGTCGCCGCCGGCGTGAACGGTGTTGACTGCACCGATGTTGTAGTCGGCGTTGTAGTGCGTGAAGTGCTGCGAGCCGACGCCGTCGCGCGCGGTGATGTCGAGCCGCAGCTTGTGACCGCGCTTGAACACCATGCTGGTCGGCCAAATCTCCACTTGGCATTCGACCGCTTCCCCGGGCTGCAGCCACCAGCGCTCGTTGTGCGCGTGGTACGGCCGATAGTGAGCCGAGCGATCGGGATCGAGCTTGCGATGCGAGGCGCGCAGCCATCCCTTGGTCACGCACGCCACCGGCTCGCCGCGCTGGCCGATCTCGCACACGTCCTTGCCGTCGGGACCGATGTTGCGCAGCGTGGCGTAGATGTCCATATCCTCGCTGCTGCTCGAAACCCACACGTTCAGCACCAGCGGTCCGGTTACCTCGGTGTCCTCGCTAAAGGGCGGGGTTTCGAACGAGACGCCGTTGCGTGCACCCTCGTGGCCATGCGCCGGCGCACCGGCCGGGTAGCTGATGCAGGCCGCCGTCGCGGGCGGCTCGGACACGAGCGCGCCTTCGGCGTTGGACGCATGCGCACTCTGCTGCGGAGAATCGATGCGCAAGTAAACTTTCGTCCAGCGGGTGCGCGCAATCGGCCACTCGTTCTCGAACCGGAACGGGTACGGCTTCTGGCTCCCGCCGGTGCGGATCTCGAGCTTGACCGGCGGTTCGTCCATGATGCCGGTGTCGAGCTCCTTCAGCCAGTGGTCGAACCAGCGCAGCTGGTCCGTGCGCGCCTCCTGCGCATAGAACGGGTGGAAGTGCGTTCCGGTATGGATGCGCAGCTTCTTGTGCTTCGAGGCCGCGCACATGAAGGCTTCGGTGTTGCCGCGCAGGTGCATCGAGAACCCGCCCCAGTTGCCGACGCTGTAGACCGGTACGGTGATCTTGTCCCACTGCGCGCTGCACGAGCGCCAGTACTCGGAGTCGAGGTCGTTGCGCATGTATTCCCAGAGGAGATTGTTGTTGAAGGCGTCCGGGTTGTGAGCGCGCGGCCGGCCGAGCAGGTGATGCGCGGTCTGGGTGTTGTGCCAGTTCGCGAGAAAGCCCATCGCGAAGATGCCGCCGTGATAAGCCTGGTCGCGGTACTGATCCGCGCGTCCCTCCCACGGCATGATGGCCTTGAGCGAGGGCGGCTGCAGGTTCGCCATGCGCCACTGGAACGCGGCGAGGTACGAGATCCCCAGCGCGCCGACCCGACCCGAGCACCAGGGCTGGCGTGCGATCCACTCGCACGCGTCGTAGGAATCGATCCCTTCCTGCACCGAGCTCGGCTCCGACTTGCCCGGCGTCTTGCCGCTGCCGCGCGTATCGATGCGCACCAGGGCATAGCCGCGCGGGCACCACCACAGCGGATTGGGCGCCTCCCAGTTCATGTAGGGATTGCCTTCCTCCTCCAGGTCGTGCGGGACATGCCAGATCTTGTCCTTCTGGTACGGCCCGAGGCTCATGATGCAGGGAAAGCGCTCGGCGCCGCCGTCCGGCCGGAACACATCGGCGATAAGTACCGAGCCGTCGCGCATCGGGATGTTCACGTCCTTCTCCACCAGCAAAGGCAGATCGCGCGGTTGGGAAACATTCTTCGCCTTGTCGGTCATTGCCGCCTCCTCGTTGTCCAATGGTCGATCCTGCGTGCTCGGCCGAGTGCTCGCATCCACGATCGCGCGCCGGTCGGCCTGCGCCGACAGTGTGGCTGCGAAAGCGACCATCGGCCGGTGCTGCGCGCGCGGTCCGATGCTGGCGGGATGGCCATAGCCGCACTGTAGCGCACGCTCGGGCGCGTGGCGATATTACGGTGGCGGCCTCCCCGACCGACTGCCGGGCTGTTTTAGGACGCCGTGGCGCATCGAAGGCCCGACATTTGCAGGGTATGCACCATGGACGCATGCCGCGGCCAGCATGATGCGAACCGCAAAGGAGCCGTCATGAAACTCGTGCGTGTGGTTTCGATCGCCGGCCTCGCCGCGATGCCGGTCGCGTTCGCCGCCGAGCAGGATTTCAGCTCGCCTTACGACACGAATCCGCAGTGCACGGAGCGCACCCACGACGGCAC
>JBOIEI010000742.1:0-3949 GCA_050741055.1 Burkholderiales bacterium
CTGCAGCCGTGGCGCTCGTCCTGGCCGCCGCGTGCGCATGCGCTCAGGAGCTCGAGCCGCGCGCCTACTCGGCCGCGCCCGTGGGCACGAACTTCGCCGTAGCCGGCTACTCGCGGGTGCGCGGCGAGGTTCTTACCGATCCCTCGCTTCCGATCACCGACATTCAAGCGCGTATCGATCTGTACATCGCTGGCTACGCCCGCACGTTCGCCTTGGGGGGGCACACTGCGAGCCTCGGTTTGGCGGTGCCGTTCGCGCAGGCGGACGTGAGCGGCAGCGTGTTCGAGGCCTCGCACGAAGTGCACCGCACCGGAATCGGCGACGTGCGGCTGCGGCTTGCGCTCAATTTCCTGGGCAATCCCGCGCTCACGCCCCAGGAGTTCGCGCAGCGCGCCCCTACGTCGGTCGCCGGGGCGAGCTTGAGTGTGGTCGTACCGACGGGGCAGTACGAGTCTTCGCGCCTGGTCAACATCGGCTCGAACCGGTGGGCGTTCAAGCCGGAAATCGGCATTTCCCATCCGATCGGCGACTGGTTCGTAGAAGCGTCCGCGGGAGCGTGGCTGTTCGGGGACAACCCCGATTTCCTCAAACGACAGCGGCGCAGTCAGGAAGCGCTCTACGTGATGCAGCTCCACGCGGGCTATAGCTTTCGCCCGGGGCTTTGGCTCGCGTTCAATGGGGCCTACGCGAGCGGCGGTCGCACGAGCGTCGGCGGCGCGGACAACGAGGACGTGCAGCACAACTCCCGCTACGGCGTCACGCTCTCGGTGCCGATCGACAACGGCTGGTCGGCAAAGCTCGCGTGGTCGAAAGGGTTCGCGACCCGCGCCGGCGGCGATTACGAGATCCTCGGGCTGGTGCTCCAGTACCGGTGGTTCGATCGATGACCTCGCTCGAGATGCAGGCGGCACCCCTCGCGCGGCCGGCCGAGGCGCACGCCGTTGCCCAGACGGTCGAGTCTGCGCCCGGCTTCGGCCGCAGCCGGGACGACCTCGCACGCACCACACTCGCGGTCTTCTTCATGACGGGCCTCGCCGCGGCGGCGCTGTGGATTCTGAGACCATTCGTTCCCGCGCTCGTGTGGGCGACCATGATCGTGGTGGCGACATGGCCGCTGCTGCAGCGCGCGCAGCAGCATCTGTGGCAGCGCCGCTCGCTCGCCGTCGTTGTAATGACGACCGCGCTCCTGCTGACATTCGTCATCCCGTTTTTGCTCGCCGTCATGGTGATCGTTGCGCATGCGGCCGACATCGGTACCTGGGTGCGCGAAATTCCGAATCTGCGCCTGCCCGCGCCGCCGGCGTGGATCGAGACCATCCCCATCGTCGGACCCAGGTTGTGGAACGCCTGGAACGAGATAGTCGCCGCTGCGCCCGAAGCAATGACGCGCTGGATCGAGCCCTATGCGAAGACCGTCGCGCACTGGACGCTCGCGCAGGTCGGCAGCGTGGGCCTCATCGTCGTCCAGTTCATGCTCATCGTCATCATCTCGGCGATTCTCTTTGCGCGCGGCGAGCAGGCGGCCGCCGGTGTGGTCGGCTTCTTTCGACGGCTTGCCGGCACGCATGGCGAAAGAGTCGTGATACTGGCGGCTGGGGCGATACGCGACGTAGCGCTCGGCGTCGTCCTGACCGCGCTGGTGCAGAGCATGCTCGGCGGCATCGGCCTGGCCGCGGCCGGTGTGCCTTTCCCCGTGCTGCTGACCGCGCTCATGTTCCTGCTTGCCATCGCACAGATCGGCCCCGCTCCCGTCCTGATCGGCGCGGTGGTGTGGGTGTACGCAACGAGCGATAGCGCATGGGTGCCCACGGTGCTGCTGATCTGGTCGATTGGCGTAGGCGCAATGGACAATGTGCTGAGGCCCATACTCATCCGGCGCGGGGGGAACCTGCCGCTGCTCATCGTGTTCGCGGGTGTGATCGGCGGACTGCTCAGCTTCGGGCTCGCCGGGATATTCCTGGGGCCGGTCGTGCTGGCAGTGGTCTACACGTTGCTCAAGGCGTGGGTCAGCGAGGAGCCGCAGCGCGAGGAAATATCCGTGGCCGACGCCCCATTGTCGAAGACCATTCGCGAGTGACAGGTTGCCGCTTGGGACCAAGGTCCTATTGTCCGCGGCCGTACGCCGGAACACCATGGACTGCAGTTTTTCCAACGGACTTCAGCCACGGCCCGCGCCGGATTAATTCAGCGTGGGATTCAACCTGAGCAGGTCGCTACCATGGACCCTTCGACCAAGCTTGCCCAAAGCCATGACGTCGCGACCAAAGTCGCGCTTCTTTTCCAGAAGCGCCTGAAGGTCGCGCAGGAACACTATTCCGCGCGATTGCAGCAGGTTCAGACGCAATACGCCGCACTGGGCAGCGCCAGCGGCGCATTGGGCAGCGCCAGCGGCGCATTGGGGAGCGCCGGCAGCGCACAGCCAGCCGACGCCTGGACCGCGTGGTCCCGCTACGGCGTCGATGTTGCGCAGCGCTCGATATTGTTCTGGGATACGCTGCGCCAGCGCGGCAATAACTTCATCGAGCATACGCGGCAAGGGCTGCCACCGGTGCTCAATTTCGAATACGACACCATCGTCGACGGCCGGACATTCGAGCGGCCGGTCAACTACGCGCTGGTCGCGATCAAGCCCCCCGCCGGGGTCACGGTCGACCCGAAGCGGCGGCCTTACATCATCATCGACCCGCGCGCGGGTCACGGCCCCGGGATCGGCGGCTTCAAGGACGACTCCCAGGTGGGCGTCGCGCTGGCCGCCGGACATCCGGTCTATTTCCTGATCTTCTTCCGCGATCCGGAACGCGGTCAGACGCTGCTCGACGTGTGCGCGGCCGAGCAGGAGTTCGTGCGCACCGTGCGCCGTCGTCACCCGGACAGCGAGAAGCCCGCGATTGTCGGCAACTGCCAGGGCGGTTGGGCCGCCATGATGCTCGCATCGGCCGATCCCGAAGAAACCGGACCCATCGTTATCAATGGGGCGCCGATGTCGTACTGGGGCGGCGCGTGGTCCGAAGGCGAAGGCGACAATCCGATGCGCTATGCGGGCGGGATGCTCGGCGGCTCGTGGCTCTCGTCGCTGCTCGCCGACCGCGGTGACGGCATCTTCGACGGCGCCCACCTGGTGCAGAACTTCGAGAACCTGAATCCCGCCAACACGTTCTGGGACAAGTACTACCACCTGTTCGCCAACGCCGACACCGAGCCGCCGCGCTTCCTCGAATTCGAGCGCTGGTGGGGCGGGTTCTACCTCATGAACCGCGAAGAGATCGAATGGATCACGGGCAATCTCTTCGTCGGCAACAAGTTGTGGAAAGGCGACGTGAAAGCGCGCGAGGGCAAGGCGTTCGATCTGCGCGAGATCCGTTCCCCGATCATCCTGTTCGCCTCGCTGGGCGACAACATCACGCCGCCGCAGCAGGCCTTCAACTGGGTGGCCGACATCTACGGCAGCACCGAAGAGATCAAGGCGCGCGGGCAGGTGATCGTCGGTCTTCTGCACAAGGATGTCGGCCATCTCGGAATCTTCGTGTCCGGAAAGGTCGCGAAGAAAGAGCACGCACAGATCGTCGAGGTGATGAAGTCGGTGGAGATGCTGCCGCCGGGTCTGTACGGGATGGCGATCAGCGAGCAGAAAGGCGCGAATGGCAAGACCGAATACCAAGTGGAGTTTCGCGAGCACCGTCTCGAGGACGTGGTATCGCGCCTGAATCGGCTGCAGCGCGCCGACGAGCGTCCGTTCGAGGCCGTGGCGGCGGTGTCCGAATTCAACCAGCATGCCTACGAGCTGTTTCTGCGGCCCCTGGTGAAGGCTTCGTCCAACGAGACAACCGCAAAGATCTCGCGCGAGCTCCATCCGCTGCGATTCCAGCGCTGGGCCATCTCGGACTTCAATCCGTGGCTCAGCTGGCTCGCACCCGCGGCGCAAACGGTGAAGGAGCAACGTCAGGCGCTG
>JBOIEI010000743.1:0-4413 GCA_050741055.1 Burkholderiales bacterium
AAGGGCGACGTGCTGTACGACCTCGGCTCGGGCGACGGGCGCATCGTCGTCACGGCCGCCAAGCGTTTCGGCGTGCGCGGCACCGGCATCGACATCGATCCGCAGCGTATCGCCGAGGCCAACGAAAACGCGAAGAAGGAAGGCGTCACGCATCTCGTCACGTTCAAGAACATCGACCTTTTCACCGCCGATTTCAGCGATGCGACCGTCATCACGCTCTACCTGCTGCCGCGGTTGAACGTGAAGCTGCGCCCGAAGCTGCTGAACGAGCTGAAGAACGGCACGCGCATCGTGTCGCATGCCTTCGACATGGGCGAGTGGCAGCCGGAGAAGCACGTCAAGGTCGACGGCCGCGACGTCTATTTCTGGACCGTCAACGACGCTGCCCGCAAGAAGTTCGGCAAGGCCAGCCCCGAGGAGAAATAGGCGGCGGCATCGGCTGAACGAGCCGTCAGCCCTGCAGCGGAAGCTCGCTACTGCGACAAGGCCTGATCGAGATCCGCGATCAGGTCGGACGCATCCTCCAGCCCCACCGACAGCCGCACCAGCCCGGGATCGACTCCCGAGGCGCGCATCTGCTCCTCGCCAAGCGTCCCGCTCCAGGTCGTCGCCGCATGCATGGCGAGCGACTCGATGCCGCCCAGGCTCACCGCCTGCGCGAAGAGCTTCGTGTGCTGCATGAACCGTTGCGCCGCCGCCGCACCTTCGCGCAGGACGACCGACAGCACGCCGCCGTAACCACGCATCTGGCTGCGGGCGAGCGCATGCTGCGGATGGCTCGGCAGACCCGGGTAGTGCACCGAAGCGACTGCCGGATGGCGCTCGAGGAATTCGGCAACGGCCTGCGCGCTCGCATTCTGCCGCTCGACCCGGATGCCGAGCGTGCGCAAGCCGCGCAGCAGCAGCCAGGCTTCGAAGGCGCCGAGATTGCCGCCGAGCACGATCGACATCTCCCAGGCGCGTTCCACTGCGGCGCGCGAGCCGGCGACCACCCCGGCCAGCAGATCGTGATGGCCACCGAGGAACTTGGTGGCGCTGTGCACGACCAGGTCGACACCGAGCGCGAGCGGCCTCTGATTGATCGGCGTCGCGAACGTGTTGTCCGCGAGCGTCGGGATGCCGCGCCGGCGCGCGATGGCGGCGACCGCGGCCAGATCGGTGAGTTCCAGCAGCGGGTTGGAGGGAGATTCGAGCAGCACGAGGCGCGTTTCGGGCCGCAGTGCGGATTCGAACGCGCCCGTATCGGTTTGCTCCACGATCGTCGACTCGACGCCGAAGCGGGCGAGCACCGAGCCCACCAGCTGCGTCGTACCCATGTAGTGCGAGCGCTGCGCGACCACGTGATCCCCCGCCTCGAGCTGCGAGAGCACGGCGCTGGAAATGGCCGCCATGCCCGAAGCGAACACGAGCGCGGCTTCGGCCCCTTCGAGCTCGCTCACCAGCTTTTCCACCCGCGCGTGGGTGGGTGAGCCGTAGCGCGCGTAGAACCTCGGATGGCGCGCCTCGGTCGCCATGGCGCGAAACTCGTCGGCGCTATCCGCGCGATAGGTCACGCTCGGGTAGATGGGCGGCGCGATCGAGCTGTCCGGATCGATATCGGCATCTGCATGCACCAGCAGCGTGTGCGGTGCAGGGGGGCGCGGATCGTGCGGCATCGATCGAAACCTGGGCGGAAAGCCGATTCGATGGTATCACGCGCTGCGCGCAAGCAAGCGACGCCAAGGAACTCGTCGCCTCCTGCGAGGCGCTGGAGTCCGACAGCCGCAGTGAACCGCGGCGGGCGTCGCTTGGATGGACGCGCTACCGCCTTGTCGGTCGTATCAGTCCAGCACGGCGACCTGAAGCGTGTCGGCGTCACGCTGATCGTTGCTCGACGCGAATAGCAGCACCACCTTGTCGCCCGGGCGTGCGAGCTGCCGTGCGTAGAGCCAGTCGCGCGCTTGCGTGAGATTGCGATCTGGCCGTGGATCGCAGCCGCGTTGCAGCGGCACCACAGCGCGGACCAATGCCAGTGCGCGCGTGCAACGTTGCGTATCCGAGACGATCACCAGCGGCAGTTGCGGGCGCGTGCTTGCAAGCGCCGCCGCGGCTACGAATTCGTGCGCGGTTGCGACCACGGCGCGTGCCTGCATCCGCTCCGCGAGCTCGGCTGCCGCGATCGCGATCGAATTGCCGATCTGCCCGCTTCGATCGACCTTGGCGGCCGGCTGCTGCGACTCGGTTGCGCGCAACACGCGCGCCATGATGGCGACCGCCTCGACCGGGTGCCGGCCGATCGCCGTCTCGCCCGAGAGCATGACGGCGTCGGTGCCGTCGAGCACGGCATTTGCCACGTCGGCCACTTCCGCGCGCGTGGGGTGCTCGTGCTCGATCATGGACTCGAGCATCTGCGTGGCGGTGACAACCGGGCGCGCCTGCGCATTGGCGACGGCGATGATGCGCTTTTGCACGATGGCGATGTGCGCGAGGTCGGTCTCCACGCCCAGGTCGCCGCGCGCCACCATCACGCCATCGGCGGCCGCCACGATGGCATCGAGGTTCGCCAACGCTTGCCGTTTCTCGATCTTCGCCATGAGCAGCGGCGGATGCTCGGTGTCGATGCATGCGCGCACGCGTGCAATGTCCTCGGCGCTCTGGACGAACGAGACCCCTACCCAATCGACATCTTGCGCGAGTGCGAACGCGAGATGGCGGCGATCGTCGTCGGTGGGGATCAGCGCTTCCAGCCGGGACTCCGGAACGTTGATGCCGGAGCCCGAGCGCACGGTGCCGCCGATCGCGACTTCACAATGCACCGAGCCCGTTTCGCGGCCGGTAACGCGCAGCTCCACGGCGCCGTCGGCGAGAAAGACGGTTTCGCCCTCGCGCAGCGCATGCAGCAGTTCCGGGTTGCGCACGGGCAACGTCGCGTCGGAATCTCCCGCCGTGGACGTCAGTGAGATGGCTGCGCCTTCCTCCAGCCTGCGCGAGCCGTTCGCGATCGGGCCGAGCCGGAACTTGGGCCCCGGCAGATCGGCAAGTACCGCGACAGGTTGTTCCATCCGCAGTCCGAGCAGGCGCACGGCACGGATGCGGGCAACGTGCTCGGCGTGGCTTCCGTGCGACATGTTGATGCGCGCGACGTCCATTCCCGCCGCTATCATCTTCCCCAGCACACCCGGCGCGTCGGTCGCAGGACCCAGGGTGCAAACGATCTTCGTGCGATGCCAGGGCGGCAGGATCATGGCGCTTTCCTCGATCAAGGTGCAACTCGAATCTCATCGATTATCGCAATGCTGCGCGCAGCCCGTCATCCTGAACCAGCGTTGATGGATTGACCGGCATCGGCCGCCGGGCCGATACTGAGAGCGTTCGAATTTCCTTCTACCGGCGCGGGAAGCCTTCGCGCATACATCTACAGCCGGAGGCGGTGCATGACGGCGGACACGTTATCGGATGTGCTTCGCAGCGTGCGTCTTAAGGGCGTTCTGTTCTTTGATGTCGAGTGCGCCGAGCCGTGGGTTACGGAAGCGCCGGCAGCGAGCGTCATGGCGGCCGTGGTGATGCCCGACTCCGAGCACCTGATGGCCTACCACGTGGTGATTCGCGGCCAATGCTGGGGGAACGTGATCGGCGCGCCGCCGGTTCGCCTGCGACCAGGCGACGTGGTCGTGTTTCCGCACGGCGATGCCCACGTGATCTCGAGCGAGCCCGGCATGCGCGCAACGCCGGAATTCGATTTTCTGACCCATTCGCGCCGGCCGCAGCTGCCGTTCCGGCTGCAACAAGCCGGCGGACGTTGGGGGAATGCCTCGGACGGGGAGCTGCCCGCCGACGCGAACCTGCTCTGCGGATTCCTGGGATGCGACCGCCGGCCGTTCAACCCGCTGCTTGCCACCTTGCCGCGGATGATCCACGCGCCCGCCGCAGATGCGCTCGGAGACGATTGGAGCGCGCACTTCGCGCGCATTGCGGCCGCGGAATCGCGCGAGAAGCGTCCCGGCGGGGAGGCCGTGCTCGAGCGCATGAGCGAAATGATGTTCGTGGACCTGCTGCGGCGCTACCTGCAGCGGCTGCCGGAGAATCAGTCGGGCTGGCTTGCGGGACTGCGCGATCGCTATGTAGGACGCGTGCTCACCTTGATGCACGCGCAGCCCGCCGAGCACTGGACCTCCGAGTCCCTGGCGGATCGGGTGGGGCTGTCGCGCTCGGCGCTGCACGAGCGGTTCGTGCAGTTCATCGGCTTGCCGCCGATTCAGTACCTGATCAATTGGCGCATGCAGCTGGCATCGCAGCTGTTGACGGCGAGCAGCGCGCCGCTGGCGTCGATTGCGCTCGACGCGGGCTATGAATCCGAGGCGGCGTTCAGCCGCGCGTTCAAGCGCACCGTCGGCGTCTCGCCTTCGGTGTGGCGGCGCGAGCGGATGAACGGCC
>JBOIEI010000744.1:0-5875 GCA_050741055.1 Burkholderiales bacterium
CGCCGGGGCTGCGGCGCCCACGCCTGGCGCCGCCGCTCCGACAGCAGCCGCAGCCGGTGATGGCAAGGCAATTTACGACAAGGTCTGCATGGTGTGTCATGCCACCGGCGTAGCGGGTGCACCGAAAGCCGGCGACAAGGCGGCATGGGCGCCGAGGATCAAACAAGGGATGGAGCTCCTGTATACCTCGTCGCTCAAGGGCAAGGGCGCCATGCCGCCCAAGGGCGGCGCCGTACAGTTGAGCGATGCCGACATCAAGGCCGCGGTCGACTACATGGTGGGCCTGGTGAAGTAACCGGGCGCTCGCCGTCCGACAATCCAAAGGCGCAGAATCCTGTCTGCGCCTTTTTTGTTCCGCAACCAACGCTCATGGCGACGTACGTCATCGGTGACATCCAGGGCTGCTTCGAGGCGCTCGAAAAGCTGCTCGATCGCATCGATTTCGACACGGGCCGCGACCGGCTCTGGTTCGTCGGCGACCTGGTGAACCGCGGTCCCGACTCGCTCGCCACGCTGCGCTTCGTCAGGGATCTGGGCGACGGCGCCGTGACGGTCCTCGGTAATCACGACCTGCACCTGCTCACCGTCGCGGCCGGGTTCGCGCACCTGCATCGCGGCGATACGGTCGCGGACATTCTCGACGCGCCCGATCGCGACACGCTGCTCGACTGGCTGCGTCGCTGCAAGCTCATGCATGTCGACGAGGGCTGGGCGATGGTGCACGCGGGGCTGCTGCCGCAATGGAGCATCGAGCACGCGCAAGCACTGGCCCAGGAAGTCGAAGACGTTCTGGGCGGGCCGGGCTATGCCGACATGCTGCGCCACATGTACGGCAACCAGCCGGACGAATGGGACGAAGCACTCGAGGGCGACGACCGGCTGCGGGTGATCGTCAATGCGATGACGCGGCTGCGCCTGTGCACGCCGCAAGGCAAGATGGAGTTTCGCCACAAATCCGCGCCGCGCCAGCTGCCGCCGGGCTATCTGCCGTGGTATGCGATTCCGGAGCGGGCGAGCGCCGGTCATCCGATCGTCTTCGGACACTGGTCGACGCTGGGATTGCACGCGGCCGAGGATGTGGTCGCGCTCGATTCGGGTTGCCTATGGGGCAACGCCTTGAGCGCGCTACGGCTGCACGATCGCCGAATCTTTCAGGTTGACTGCGCTGGCATGCGCGGCACGACCGCGCCCGACGATTGACGTCGGCGAACCACCCCGTCCGCGACACTGGTCGCGTCCCGCCCCTCTCACGGAGGGGTGGCACGAAGTGCCGGGATGGTGTGACTACCACGGCGCGGCGCCGAACGCTTCCTTGTACCGGACCTCGATCTCGGCGCGATCGAAGCGGTGGTTCTGCCCGCCGCGGCTCGCGATCTTGATGGCGCCGATGAGCGATGCGAGCCGGCCGGTCGTCTCCCAATTCATGCCGCGCGCAATGCCGTACAGCAGGCCGGCGCGATAAGCATCGCCGCATCCGGTCGGGTCGACCACGGCGCCAGGCTTCGCGCTCGGAATCGCGAGCTGCCGGCCGCCGGCGTAGATGGTCGAGCCTTCGGCCCCGCGCGTGAGTATCAATGCCTGCACGCGCTTGGCGAGCGCCTCCAGCGATTGACCGGTGCGCTCCTGCAGCAGCTGCCCCTCGTAATCGTTCACCGTCACGTAGGCGGCCTGATCGATGAAAGCGATCAGCTCCTCACCGCTGAACATTGGCAGGCCCTGTCCCGGATCGAAGATGAACGGAATTCCGGCTTGCGCGAGCTCGCGCGCGTGCTGCAGCATCCCGTCGCGACCGTCCGGCGCGACAATGCCCAGCGCGATGCCCGCGGCATCGGTCACGCTGTTCAGGTGCGAGAAGTTCATCGCACCGGGGTGAAAGGCCGTGATCTGGTTGTCGTCGAGATCGGTGGTGATGAAAGCCTGCGCGGTAAAGGTCTCCTCGACCCGGCGCACGTGGGTGGCATCGAGGCGAAGCTGCGCCAGGCGCTCGAAATAAGGCTGCGCGTCGCTGCCCACCGCCGCCATGATCACCGGCTCGCCCTCGAGCATGGCGAGGCTGTAGGCGATGTTGCCGGCACAGCCGCCGAACTCGCGCCGCATGTCCGGCACCAGGAAAGCGACATTCAGGATGTGGATCTTCGCGGGCAGGATGTGATTCTTGAAGCGGTCGTGGAACACCATGATGGTGTCGTAGGCCATCGAGCCGCAGATCAGCGTACGCACTGGGGATCCGTTCTTCGCGTGGGGGCAGATGGATTATAGCGAACGCGGGTTTGTTTTCGCCGCCACGCACCGAATAAGAACCGCAGGCGCCACAGCTCCGGATTCGCGCAGTCGCGAGAATGACGAGCTAGTTCGTGCGCCAGGCGAGGTCGAGCTCGCGCGCCGCGCGCACTTCGTCCAGTCGCCGCACGGGCAGCGTATGGGGAGCGGTCTTCACGAGCTGCGGGTCGGTCTCGGCTTCCTGCAGGATCTCCTTCATCGCGCTCACGAAGGCATCGAGCGTCTGCTTCGACTCGGTCTCGGTCGGCTCGATCAGCAGGCACTCCGGCACCAGCAACGGGAAATACGTGGTCGGTGCGTGAAAGCCTTTGTCGAGCAGGCGTTTCGCCAGGTCCATCGCGTTCACGCCGGTGCGCTCCTTCAGGCGTTTGAGCGTGACGATGAACTCGTGGCTCGCGCGCCGCTGCGGAAACGCCAACTCGAAACCGGCTTTGGCAAGCTCGCTCATGAGGTAGTTCGCATTGAGCGTCGCGAACTCCGCTACACGGCGCGCACCTTCCTCGCCGAGCATGCGCGCGTAGACATAGGCGCGCAGCAGCACGCCGGCCTGGCCGATGTGCGCCGACAACCGCCCGATGCTTTGCGCTCGCTCCTGCAGGTCCAGCAGCCGATAGCGATCCGCATCGCGCGCGACGATCGGCACCGGCAGATACGGCATCATGTGCTCCGCAGCCGCCACCGGGCCGGCGCCGGGGCCACCGCCGCCATGCGGCGTGGAGAAGGTCTTGTGCAAGTTCAGATGCAGCACGTCGAACCCCATGGCGCCCGGGTGCACCCTGCCGAGGATCGCGTTCAGGTTCGCGCCATCGTAGTAGAGCAGCCCACCGGCGGCGTGCACGATGCGCGCGATCTCACCGATGCCGCGCTCGAACACGCCGAGCGTCGAGGGGTTGGTGAGCATCAGCCCGGCGGTCTGCGGGCCGACCGCCTGCGCGAGCGCTGCGACATCGACGTCGCCGTCGCGCCCGGTGCGGATCTCGCGCACGACGTAGCCGCACATCGTCGCGGTGGCGGGATTGGTGCCGTGCGCCGCATCGGGCACCAGGATCTCGCGGCGCGCACGGTCGCCGCGCGCCTCGTGATAGGCGCGAATCATCGCCACACCCGCAGCCTCGCCCTGCGCACCGGCCATCGGCGCCAAGCTCACGGCCGCCATTCCGGTCCAGCGCGCGAGCATTTCCTGCAGCTCGTACATGCAGGCGAGAAAGCCTTGGCCGGTCTGCTCCAGCGTGGCGGGGTGCAAGGCGAGGAAGTGCGGCAGCAGCGCGGCCGCGTTGCAGGCGCGCGGGTTGTACTTCATCGTGCACGACCCGAGCGGATAGAACTGGGTGTCGATCGAATAATTGCGCTGCGACAGGCGCGTATAGTGCCGCACGACGTCCAGCTCGGAAACTTCGGGAAGCTTGGGCGGCGCGGCGCGTAGCTGCGCCTGCGGAATCGCGCTCGGGAGGTCGCGCGCATGCGGCTGCTGGGCGCCGCTCGTGCGCCCGGGCTGCGACAGCTCGTGGATCAACATGCGGGATGCGCGAGCGTGTCGCGACGATCGCCGCGCGCTGCTATTTCAAGGCCGCCAGCGCCGACTCGTAGTTCGGCTCCTGCGCGATCTCCGGCACGAGCTCGGAGTACAGCACCTTGTTGTTTTCATCCAGCACCACGACGCCACGCGCGGTGAGGCCCTTCAACGCACCGTCCTGGATATCGACGCCGTACTTCTGATGAAAATCGCGCCCGCGCACGGTCGAGAGCGTCACGACGTTGCTGATGCCCTCGGCGCCGCAGAAGCGCTTCTGCGCGAACGGCAAATCGGCGGAGACGACCAGCACCACGGTGTTGGGATGTGCGGCGGCGCGCTGGTTGAACTCCTTGGTCGATTTCGCGCACACGGCGGTATCCAGGCTCGGCACGGTCGAAATGACCTTCTTCTTGCCGGCGAAATCCTTCAGGCTCACGTCTTTCATGTCGTTGCCGGTGAGGCTGAAGTCGGGCGCCGTATCGCCTTTCTGCAGAAACGATCCCGCGACGTTGAGCGGATTGCCGCGTAGCGTGACGGTAGCCATGCTGGACTCCTGTGTGGTTGTTTATTGGAATTACCGCCGGCCGATTTCGCGTGCGGAATCGAATCAGCGACCGGGCTCCAGTACGCCGGGCGACGGCGCCAGGCCCTTGTCGATGATGCGCGCGATCCGGCCGGCGTAATCGATCAGGTCCCACTCGCTCTTGGTCTCGGTGACGCAGACGAGAAGCCCGTCGCCGATCTCCGGATAGAAGCGCTGCAAACCGAGCCCGCCCAGTATGCCCTGCCCCTGCAGGGCCCGCAATACGTCGTCCACCGGCTCGCTCAGCGTGAGGACCGCTTCATGAAATACGGGACCTTCGAACGCACGGCACACGCCCGGCACGGCGCTCAGGCTCCCGAGCAGCATGAGCAAGCCGGCGTGGCAAGCCTGGGCGACGCGACGCAGGCCACTCGGCCCCAGCAATGCCATGTGAATGGTCGAGGCCGTAACCATGAGGCCCTGATTGGTGCAGATGTTGGACGTCGCTTTGGAGCGGCGGATGTGCTGCTCGCGTGCCTGCAAGGTGAGCGTGAAGCCGGGCTGGCCGGTGGCATCGAGCGTGCGCCCTACGATGCGGCCCGGCATCTGCCGCAGCAATTCCTTGCGGCACGTCATGAAACCGTAGTATGGACCGCCCGCGCTCAAGGCAATGCCGAGCGGCTGCCCGTCGCCGACGGCGATATCGGCCCCGCGTGCGCCCCAGTTGCCCGGCGGCTCGAGCAGCGCAAGCGCCAGCGGGTTCACAGCCGCAACCGTCAACGCGCCGTGCGCGTGCGCCCAGTCGGTGAGTGCATCGACCGGCTCGAGCACGCCGAAGAAATTGGGCTGGGGAACGATGAGCGCAGCCACCTCGCGTGCATCGATCTGCGCCAGCGAGTCGGGCGCGATGCAACCGAGGCGGCGGTCGTAATCGAGCTCGATCAGCTCGATGTGCTGGTTGCGTACGATCGTGCGCACCGTGTCGCGATAAGCGGGATGGATCGTGCGCGGCATGAGTACCCTGCGCGCCGACTTGTGCGCGCGCACTGCCATCAGCACCGCTTCGCCCAGCGCGGAAGCGCCGTCGTAGAGGCTGGCGTTGGCCACCTCCATACCGGTCAGCGCCGTCATCATGCTCTGGTACTCGTAGAGCACCTGCAGCGTGCCCTGGCTCGCCTCGGCCTGGTAGGGCGTGTAGGAGGAATAGAACTCGCCGCGGGTCGCGAGTTGCCACACCGCTGCCGGCACGTGATGCTCGTAGGCGCCGGCGCCGATGAAGTTGCGATAGCGCCCATCCTGTTCGATCCGCGCCTGCACGAGGCGCATGACTTCGGCCTCGCTCATTCCCTCGTACGCATCCTGAGCGGGCGCGACGCCGAGCTCGGGCGGAATCTCGTCGAACAGCGCGCCGATCGAATCCACGCCGATCGCCGCCAGCATGGCGCGAATTTCGTCTTCCGTGTGCGGAATGAACGGCATCCAGTGTCCTGGGTCAGAAGTTCGTCACCCCCGCGAACGCGGGGGTGCAGGCGCAGTCTCGTCTGGATTCCCGCTTGCGC
>JBOIEI010000745.1:0-5316 GCA_050741055.1 Burkholderiales bacterium
TGCGCGCACCATCGACTGGAACGCAACGGCGCGCCTGCAGGTGCCGCACGTGCGCGAATTCAACGAGGACCGGGAGGTGACGGCCTGGTTCCTGGTGGATTTGAGCCGCTCGGTCGATTTCGGCGCGGGCGCCACCACCAAGCGCACGATGGCGGTGAGCTTCGTTGCGCTGATTGCGCGCCTGCTCACCCGCTTCGGCAATCGCGTCGGCGCACTGCTCTATACCGATCGGGTCGAGATCGTCCTGCCGGCGCGCGCCGGCCGAGCGCACGTGCTGCATCTGATCGATCGGCTGCAGGCCACCGGCAAGCAGCCGAAACGCGGCCAGGCGACCCGGCTGGGCGATCTGCTGGAGCGTGCCTTGCAAGTGATCAAGCGCCGCTCGCTCGTGATCGTGGTGTCGGATTTCATCAGCGACCCCGGCTGGGCGCGCGCGCTCTCGATCCTCGGGCAGCGCCACGATGTGCTGGCGGTGCGGCTCTACGACGCGCTGGAAATGGAATTGCCCGACCTGGGGCTGGTCATCATGGAGGATGCGGAGACGGGCCAGCAGCTGTTCGTGGATACGCACGATGCCGCCTTTCGCAGCCGCTTCGCGCAGCTCGCCGGCGAGCGCGAGACGCAGCTGCGCGACGCATTGGCGATCGCCGGAGCCGACTGCATCGAGCTCGCCACCGACGACGACCTGGTGCAGACGCTGCTGCGCTTCGCGCGCCTGCGCAAGCGCAGAGCTCAGCTCACGGGCGGCGGCATCCGGGCAGAGCTGATCGAATGAGCTTGTTCGAAGAGCTCGGACAGATCACCGTGCTGTGGCCGCGCATGCTATGGCTGCTGGCTCCGCTGCCGATTCTCGTCCTGGTCTACCTGCGGCTCGGCGCGCGCCAAAAGCGCGCACGCGCCCGGCTCGCGGGCCTGTCGACGCTGTTCGACGCGAGCAGCGGCGCCGCCCGGGTTCGCCGCGTGCTCCCGCCGCTGATGTTCTTCATCGCCCTGGTGGCGTTGGTCGCCTCGGTCGCTCGCCCGCAGGCGGACGTGATGTTGCCGTCGCGGCACCGGGACGTCATCCTTGCGATCGACATCTCGGGCAGCATGCGCGCAACCGACGTGAAGCCCAACCGCCTGGCGGCCGCGCAGAACGCGGCCCGGGCGTTCATTGAGAGCCAGCCGTCGCACTCGCGCATCGGCATCGTCGCGGTCGCCGGTAGTGCCTCGCTGGTACAGTCGCTCACCGACAATCGCGAGGACCTGATGCAGGCGATCGAGCGGCTGCAGCTGCAGCGCGGCACCGCGCTCGGCAGCGGCATCTACATCGCGCTCGCCACACTCCTGCCCGACGCGAACATCAACCTGGAGCAGCTGTCGCAGGGCCGGTCCGGTTTCGTCAAGGAAGAACCGCTGCCCCCCGGCTCGAATCGATCGGCTGCCATCGTGCTGTTGACCGACGGCGAGAGCAACCACGGCCCCGACCCGCAGGAGGCCGCCCAGTTCGCCGCCGACCATGGCGTTCGCATCTATACCATCGGCATCGGCAGCACGGACGGCATCACGCTCGGATTCAACGGCTGGTCGATGCGCGTGCGCCTCGACGAAGAAGCGCTGCAGAAAATCGCGATCACCACGCACGGCGACTACTACGCCGCGACCACCTCGCAGCAGTTGAAGAGGATCTACGAAAATCTCAGCGCGCGCATGGTCATCGCGCGCTCGCGCACCGTCGAGGTCACCGCCTTTTTCGTCGCCGTCGGCGCGGCCTTGCTGGTGATCTCGGCTTTGTGCTCGGTGCTTTGGTTCAATCGGGTGCTTTGACGATCCACGCGAACCGCCACCGAGCTTCTGCGGCAAGCACCAGCATGGATCGCCTGATAGCCGGTCGATGAACCGGCGTAATCGTCCGCGTTACTGCTCCAGCTTGGCGCCGGACACGGCCACGACCTTCTTCCACTTCTCGTATTCGGCGTCGATGAAGCGCCGGAAGTCCTCGGGTGACGTAGGCGCAGCCATCACGCCGGCATCGAAGAAACGCTTTTTCAAGTCCGGCGCGGACAGCGCCTTCATCATCGCCGCGTGCACGCTGGCGAGATGCGCTTTCGATGCGCCCTTGGGCATGACGTAGCCCTGCCACACGGTCACCTCGAAATTCGGAATGCCCGATTCCATGATGGTCGGGATGTCGGGCACCTGCTCGGCGCGCTTGGCCGAGGTCACCGCGAGCGCCCGCAGCTTGCCTGATTTGACGTGCGGCAACGGGCCCGGCAGGTTGAAAAAGAACGCCTGGACCTGTCCCGAGATCGTGTCGGTGTAGCCCTGCGACGAGACCTTGTACGGGATGTGAATGAGGTCGATGCCGGCCACCGACTTGAAAAACTCCATGGTGAGGTGCGGGGAGGCGCCGATGCCCGAGGACGCATACTTGTATTTGCCGGGGCTCGCCTTGGCCAGCTTGACGAGCTCGCCGACGCTCTTCACCGGCAGCGAAGGATTGATGCACAGGATGTTGGGCATCGTGGCGTAGAGCGAGATCGGAACGAAGTCGCGCCGCGGATCATAGGGGAGCTTCTTGTAGAGTTGCGGGGTGATCGCCTGATTGATGCCGTAGGTCAATATCGTGTAGCCGTCGGGCGCCGAGTTGGACGCGATGTCGGTGCCGAGAATGCCGCCCGCTCCGGGCCGATTGTCGACTACCAGCGTCTGGCCCCAGGCTTCGCTGAAGCGTTGCGCGAAGATGCGCCCGACGATATCGGTGGAGCCGCCGGCGCCGAACGGCAGGATCAGGCGGCCGGGTTTCGATGGATAGGTCTGGGCCGCGTACGCTGCGCTGGCGCAGAGCGCGAATCCAACGATTGCGGCAAAGCGAGACTTGAAGCGCGGGTGAAACATCGTGTATCTCCTGAACTCGATTAGTGTGTGACTGCTCTTGCCTGCTCCCTATGCGTCATTCCCGCGCAAGCGGGAATCCAGAACCCGACTCCCGCTGGACCCCCGACGTTCCGCGGGGGTGACGAAGTTCTGACCCGGGATACGAATCGTACAAAATTCAGCCGGACCATTCGGCGAATCGCTTGATCCAGCAGATTCGGCCGGACACGCTCACGCCCGCTTGGCAAGCATGTCGAGCACGGGCCGGATGCTCGGCAGCGTCTCGATACTCTGCAGCATCCGTGCGCTCTTTCCGGCCACCTCCGGACCAACCACTTCCTGCGCGTTGCGAACGTACTTCTCCACCACCTGCGACGGCGGCGCCGGCCGCCTGTGGTCGCCGAGCGGGTATTCGATGGGCAGCCTGATCGCTTTGCCTTTCGCTTCGATCACGAGCACGCCCAGCGGCCCGTCCGTTGCTGCCGGATCTTCGAGCGTCTTGAACTTGCCGAGATGGCGCCGGACTTCCGCTCGCTTGAACGCCTGGTCCGAGAACGTGCTCTTGATCACCGCACCGTCGAGCAGCGCGCACAAGACGGGATACTCGTAGCCGAACTTGCCCGAGAACTCGCCGGTGGGGCGAACGCGGAAGTACGGCTGCAGGTGCGGCACGCGGATCTCGACCGAGGTCAGGCCGTCGAGTTGCAGGCTGGTCTGCTCGCGAAACTGCAGCGCGGCATCGATGGCGCCCTGGGCGATGTAGCCGCACGGGTACTTCTTCAGCCGCCACGTGTCCGCGATGTGCCATTGTCCGAGCTCTGCGGTCGCCTTGTTCACGTCGACGCCCTCCATCCGCCCGGCCGCAACGACACTGTCGATGTAGCCCAGCGGCCCGTCGATCGCATCCAGGTTGGCTTCGAAACCGCTCGCAGCCAGCTCGGCCGCCATGACGCCGGCCTGGGACGCGATGCCGCCGTGCAAGGGCTTGGTGTGGGTGCCGAAGTTTCCCGTGATGCCGCCCGATTGCGAGGCAGCGATGCCCCAGGCATGACGCTGCTGCGATTCGTCGAGGCGCAGCAGCTTGCCGGAGACGGTCGCGGACGTGAGCGGGCCGAACAGGGCCGTGCTGTGCAGGCCGTGAAACTGGTCCGCGCGCCGGGGAACGATGCGCGACAACGCTTCTCCGACCTCGTAGCCCGCGAGGTACGCTTCCAGCAGCTCGCGCCCGCTGCGGTCCTGCGTCTCGCCGCTGGCCAACATGGCCGGCACGAGTACCACGCTCGGGTGGCCGAAGCTCGAACAGTCGTCGAAGTCGAGCGTATGGCCCAGCGTGCCGTTGACCAATGCCGCAAGCCATGTGGACGTTTTGCGCGGCGACCCGAGCACGGTTGCCTCGTTGCCCGCGACCCGATCCACCATGGCCTGGAGCTTGACCCCGGGGGCCTCGCCCACGCCGGCCAACGCGACGCCGATCTGGTCGAGAATGGCAAGCTTCGCAACATCGATGTCCCGCTGTGGGACCTTGTCGAGCGTCACGCTCTTGACGTACTGCGCCAGTGTCGCTCCGAATTCCATCTCGTTTCCTCCGCTTGATCGCTCCCTGGCGTGCGAGCCGGGCAATTTCTCGACCACAGCCCGGCCGTGCTTGCCGCGGGCAGGTCTCGAGACATTCGAACTTTTCGGCGCCGCGTGATCGGATCTCAGAGCTCGATCATCTCGAAGTCCGCCTTTTGCGCGGAACAGTCGGGGCAACCGAAGGCTTCCGGAACATCGGCCCAGCGCGTACCGGGTGCAATGCCCTCTTCCGGAAGCCCGGCAGCCTCGTCGTAAACGAAAGCGCACAGGATGCACTGCCAGGTCTTGAATTCGACTTGAACGTCGGTGGCAGAAGCACTGGCCTCGTCCGGCACGCCGCCACCGGGGACAGGGAAATTGAGGATGAGGCCTTCCATCCCGCCCGGGCCGGCGACGAGTTCGAACGGGCCCTCGCTTTTGCCCACCCAGATGACCGTCAGGTCGCCCTTGAGCTTTCCTTCGTGGACGATGTTCCCTTTCATCACCAGGACGTACTGGCCGTCGCCCTTCGACGGGTCGGGCGCATACGCCCTTGCGCCAGCGTTCATCTTCACCGAGAACGCGGCGAGGCCCTTGTTGTCTCTCACGCCTTCGAGCGCCTTCATCGCCACACCCCGCTCGCCGGGATCGAGATCGAAGTCGGGCGCTTCGGTAACCTGCCAGGGCGTGCGGTTGGCCACCTTGTCCAGCACTTCCCGGCTTTCCGGAAGGTATTGCGCACCGGGATCTCGATGGGCGCGCAGTGTGATGAAACCCAGCCCCTTGTCGCTGTACGAAATCGGCCCGTAGGGCGTATATGCACGCGAGAAATGCACGGCGCCGCGACCGACGGGATGCCTGCCCATCGCGCCTGACCCGTTGTACATCACCTGGAACTGGTCCACT
>JBOIEI010000746.1:0-4222 GCA_050741055.1 Burkholderiales bacterium
CGCTCATAGTCCCTGGTCTGCATGCAGATCGCTTGCGCCTGCGCTTCGGCCTCGATCGCCTCGTCGATGCCCATGCTCCACTCCTGATGAATGCAGCGCTCGGTCATCGCAGCTCACGGGGACACCAGTAGCCCAGCAGGTACTCGATATAGTCCGCAACGAGGATCTCGCTAAAATCGCCCGAACGCAGACTTGGTCCCGGTGTTGCCTTTGCATCCGGAAACACGAGCTTGCGAACAACTCCTGCCCTGTGCACCCGCCTTAGAACTTTGGCTGGCGCGGGCGATTGGCTTGACCGGCAGGTGCAGGCCCGTTGAGCATCCCAGTCCCGGGCCGGACCGTTAAATGTGCTTGTGCCCGCGTCGGAACGCAAAAATCCTTGGCAGTTCTTCTGCGCCGATCTGCTTGGCAGACGTTGTCGAGATCCCCTCCTAGCGCTCGGAGAAATTGCGAACGGGTTTACATGAGCGTCACAGGCAGCAACGGGTCGCGGGTTGCCGATGGCGTGATGGGAAAGCCGACGATGGGCCGTCGGCAAGGTCTGGTGACTGGAGAACACCTGCCGTGCGCTCGGCACTGACTGCCTGACCGGTTTGGCCGGAGGCTGTGTGAAAACTCTGGACGCCGTCCGCCACGTGGCAAATTCTTGCTCGCCGATTTTTTGAGAAGAACGATCGAGTGCTGTAGGCAGTCATTAGCATCGCCACCCGATGTGCGAGATAAACCAGTTCGTGCATGGCGAGCACGCGGGCATTCTACTGCAGCCTACAGGTATGCGCACGAGCCAATCGGATTGGACTCGCCGGCCCACCAATAGCGCGTTGCCATAGCCGCATTGCGTGAACGGCATTTCGCCGTCATGCCATCGGTGCGAGTTCCAGCGCGCGTCGATCCCAACGGCCCAGGTTCGCGGCAGCATCGTACGTCGACTGTAGAAATTCCAGCAATGTTTGATCGGGATCGGTGGACTCGCGAACGCGCTCGTACGGCAATAGGAACTCATGCATTTCGGCGCTGTAGAACGCGCCGTCGGGCTTCACCCGCGCCTGCGAAAACCCGGCCGGCTCCGGATAGGCGTAGGCATAGAACGCGGGGTAAGCAATGGGCCCTCCGCCGGGCCAGAATCCGCAGCTGCTGACTTCGTGCGAGTACGCTTCCCGCGTTATCGAATCGGGCAGGTTCGGAATCCCGCCGGGGTGCTGCGGAGCCGGCCGGCCCGAAAACCGGGTGACGGCGAGATCGGGAGCACCCCAAAAGAAGTGGACCGGGCTGCACTTGCCGATGAAGCGGCTTCGGAATTGCTTGAAGACCCGGTCGACCTGCACGAGGATGCGTCCGAAGCGATTGGCGTATTCAGGATCGTAGGCCCGATGGACTTCATCCTGATCGAACGCGATCGGATCGGCTATTTCGTTCGGCCTTGGGAAGATTTTCACCGGCAGCTCGAGCTCGTCGAGTGTGCGCATCAGCCGCGCGTAGAACTCAGCGACCGACTGCGACTCGAGCGGCATCGATCTGCCCGCCTGGTGGCTCGAGTCGATTCTCAACCGATGGTCCACGAAGTCGAAATCGATCTGAAAGGTGCGGGCACCATGCGGGATTACCGACGTCGACAAGCCGCGAGGCGTCGCGTAGAGGGTGACGTGCCACGAGTGATTGCACCATGCACTTCGAGCCATGCGGATCTTGCCGACGATCTGGGTCCATAGGTGCAGCGTGGCACAGGTTTCTTGCCAGGCCTCGAGCGGCAGTTGTGGCCATTGCTCTTCATGCGATCCAGGCTTCGTAGTCATGACCTGCTCCTGAATCCAAGAGGCGAGGCCATGCAAGGTGCGGGCAGCACGGCTACTCGGTCGTTCATCCCATCCAGCAACCGCACCCTAGGGCACTCCAGAATTCGCGCTGATCGGCTGCGGGTATCTCGGCGAGCCATGCAAATTGAGGTCGTTGGCCGTGCACGGTGCAGTTGTGCTGGTTGCTCATCGCTCCAGCCAGTGCTGCGTCGCCGGCGGCACGCGCCCGAACAGGACGATGGTAACCCCCGTAGCGATTCACCGGCGACCAGTCGGGGCTGGCCGGGGGTAGGGGCGGCGCGAGCGTGCCGAACGGGCCTTCGCCGTAGACGACATTGCCGCCGACCAAGGTCAGCACCGAAGCGAGGTGCCTGATCTCGGTATCCGGTACCGTCATGTAGTCCGCTGTCAGCACGGCGACATCGGCGAGTTGCCCGACCCGAATGGCGCCTTTCTTGCCTTCCTCCCGCGAAAACCAGGCATTCGCTTCGGTCTCTGTCCTTCGTGATGCCGGCGGCCCGCAGCGCGGCGCGGTTGAGCAAGGCTCGGTCGTACAGGCGCAAGACGAATACCGGCGTCTCGGGCGCGGCCTCGTTCAGCTCCTGCAACGTCGGCATGCGCTTTTCCTTGAACTGGTATTCGGTGAAGCCACCCACGACACGGACCCATTGCGGCGGCGGGGTGCGCTGCGCCTGCTCGCGCAGCAGGCGCAGCGCGTCGGCGAGAGATGGAACGCCATCCCAGCGCAACTCCATGTTGTAGTTGAGCCCGCCCCGGATGGGGTGCGTGTGACTGTCGAAAAGTCCCGGGATGGCGCGGCGCCCGCCCAGATCGATGACCTGCGTTTTCGAGGCCGCGAGCTTCATGATCTCCTGCTCGGAACCGACCGCGGCGAAGCGGCCGTCGGCGATGGCGACCGCACCCGCTTCGGGCCGCGCCGGGTCGAGCGTGGTGAACTTGCCATTGCGCAGGACGAGCGTGGGCGTTTGCCCCGCTTGTGCGTATGCGTCCGCGCCAACCATGGACGCTGCGGCTGCCGCGAGCCCTGCTTTCAGCATTTCTCTGCGTGCCGTGTCTACAGTCATGATCCGTCCCCTTTTGGTCACTCATCCGTCGATTGCGCCAGGCGCATTCGAAAGTCGCATGCACGTTTCAGTTTCACTTGGCCGTCGGCTCGAATCGAGATGTCGCCGCCACGGCCAAGTAGTGCGCGACACGTGGCGGTTCGGCGCCGACATGGAGCGCATGCACGCGCGCCTGAAGGTCCCGATCCGCCTGCGTCACCCGCTCGTGATGCCGCAAGTGTTCCAGCCAAGATTCCTCGATGAAATACTCGAGCACGCGCCCCGGCTGGGCCGTGTCCTGAAAGACGCCCCACGCGTATGCGCCGTCGCGGCGCCGCTCCATTTCGAGATCGTCCATCGCCGCCATGAAAGTAGCAATCGTTGCCGGATCGATGCGGTATTCCACCGTGGTCATCACCGGACCGGCATCCGCCAGGACGCCGGCCTCCACGATCGGCTGAGGCCAGTGCGACGAGGGAGCGAGATTCAGCTCGCCGCCCGTCTGTAACCGAAAGCGTCTGGTCAGCACGATGCCCAGCAGCCCACCGCCCGAGGCGATCAGCAGCGCCCAAGCAATTCCGACCAGACCGGCGACCTGCCCCCAGATCACGCTTCCCAGCGCCATGGCACCGAAGAACACCGCGTTGTAGCCCGAGAGGCCTCGCGCCCGAACCCAATCAGGCAACGACATTTGCGCCGAGACGTTGAGGCTCGACAACACAGCAATCCAGGATACGCCCGCAAGTAAGCTGGCGGCCGATGCCGCTATCACATGGCCGGCGAGCGCAAAGATCAGCAGCGTCACCATCGTGCCGAGCGTGCCGAGCACGACCAGCTTGTCGGCGCCCAGCCGTTTGCGCATGCGGGGCAGGACAATCGCTCCGGCGACGGCGCCTACGCCGATGCATGTCACGAGCGTCCCATAGGTTCGCGCGTCGCCCGCCAGTGTCTGCCGGGCGATCAGCGGCAAGAGCGCCCAGTACGCGCTAGCGAACAGGAAGAAGGCAACGGCGCGGGCGAACGTCGCTTGGAGCGGGGGGCTCGCGCGCGCGTAGCGCACGCCGGATCGCATTGCGGCTACGAATCGCTCGGCGGGCAACGCCTTCCTGGGTGCGGGAGGCGGTTTCCACCACCAGACGGCGGCTATTACTGCCACGAAGCTGATTGCGTTGAGCATGAAGGGCCATGCAATGCCGACACCAGCAATGATCGCTCCGCCCACCGCCGGTCCAATCGCACGGCTGATGTTTATCCCGACACTGTTCAAGGCGATCGCGGCGGGTACCTCGGCCTTTGGAACGAGCTGCGGCACAACCGCCTGCCACGCCGGTGCAAGGAAGGCTGCACAGATACCCATTGCAAAGG
>JBOIEI010000747.1:0-9397 GCA_050741055.1 Burkholderiales bacterium
CGGCCGCAGGACAACCGCAATCTGCTGTACGTCGCGTACTTCGCCGGAGGGTTGCGGGTACTGGACATCTCGGACCCCTTCGCCATGAAGGAAGTCGGCTACTACATTCCGAAGACGACCTCGACCACCATACGGCGGCTCAAGACGGTGATTCAGACCAACGACGTGGATCTCGATTACCGCGGGCTCGCCTACATCAGCGATCGCGCGGGGACCGGCCTGCACGTCGTCGAATATCTGGGCTGAACGGCCCCTGCAGCGCCCGCATGGATGCAACCGGCGCTTGTTTCTCGCCGGGGTTGAGCTTCAACTGCAGCACGAGGTTGAAGAACGCACCGGCTGCCGGATCGACAGCGCGAACGACGGAAATTGTTGCCACCTGGAACGTCACCACAACAGCCGCGGCTGGTTGTGGCGCCATGTCTCGAGCATCCAGCAACAGTAGGCGATCGCCGCCTTCGCGTCGTCCGGCTGCATGAGGCGAAAGCGCGTGTTCGGCGCGTTGTTGCGACCGCCCTCGGTGATCATTTCGACGTAGGTCACGTCGTTGCCCTGGGTGTTGATCTCGATGCGCCCCGTATCCGGAGGGCTCGTGTCGATCACGTTGCGGCCGGGCAGCGCGATCACGCGGAAGAACGTTCCCGGCAGCGAGGCGCCGACCAGGCGGTTGTCGACCCAGAGCGTGGTCTCCGGACCGCTCAACGCAACTCCGGAGCGATAGATATAGATGACGGCCTCGCGCGTGACCGGCTCGAAGCGTCTGGCTTCGGCCGTGCGCTCCGGGGTTGCCTGGGGCGTGCTGGCGCAGGCTGCGATCAATGCGATCGTGCCAAGTGCGATGAATGTGCGAAGGCACGGCGCCGGTCCTGCATATCGAAAGCGCATGTCGATGTTCCGCGTGTCGATGGCGAAGCATCGATTTTAGGCGCAAATGGCGCACGCGCTGCGCCGGCGAAAAGGATCTTCGGCTATTTCACCTTCGCCATCCCGAGCGCGCTCATCGCCTGCTTGATTTCCGCGTACTCGCGATCGAGGCGGCGGCGGGTTTCGGCCGCATTGGCATAAGCGTCGACCCAGAAGTTCTTGTCGAGGTCCTGCTTCCATTCGGGCGTTTGCGTCACCTTGCGCAAGACCTCCTGCCAGTAGGCGACCTGCGGTTGCGGCAAGTCCTTCGGCCCGAGCACGCCGCGCCAGCCGGAAGCCGTCATGTCCACGCCGGCTTCTTTCCACGTCGGCACGTCGGCAAACGGGCCCCACAGGCGCTTCGGACCGGAGATCGCCAGCACGCGCATCCGGCCCTCGCGCACGTGCGCCAGCACGTTGCCGAGCCCGGAGTGCGTGACATCGACGTGGCCGCCCAGCAGGGCCAGGGCGATTTCGGCGCCGCCGGGGAAGCTCACCACTTTCGCCCGCTTCACGTCGATGCCCCCGGTCTTGAGCGCCCTCAGCAACGAGAGGTAGTTGTCGCCGGTGGGGCTGGCGCTGCCGAAGGTGAGCGCGTCGGGCGCCTTGCGTAGTCGCGCCAGCAGATCGGTTGCCGAACGCAAAGGAGAGTCCGCGCGCACGTGCACCCCGTAGTACTCGTCCACCAGCAGCGCCAGCGGCGTGAAATCGGCATGGCTATACGGCGTCAGCCCCGCGATGTGCGCGCTCATCGTGATGCTGTTCATGAGCATCATCACGTGGCCATCCGTGGAGCTGGAATGCAACTGCGTCAGCGCAAGGGTGCCGCTTCCGCCGGGCCGATTGACGATCACGATGGGCACGTCGATCAGTTTGTGCACCTGCATGATGCGCTGCAGGGTGCGAGCCGCGCGATCGCTGGTGCCGCCGACTGCATTCGGAACGATGAACATGACCGATCGGCTCGGCTTCCAGCCGCTTTGCGCAAAGGCCGGCGCCGCGATGCCGATCGCAGCCAGCAGCCCCATTGTCGCCCACGCACATGTTGCGGACGTTGCTTTCCGAAGCATCGATTTCATCCTGGCCATCCTCATAAGTTCCGGTCCTCGTAGTGCATGACATCGAAGGCGCGCCGCACGCTTCCCGCTTCCGGTAAAGCTCAGTCGATCGCCGTGCAATAATGCCAGAAGCGCAATCGGCGGAGTGCTTCGCATGCAGGAGCTGCTGTTTCACGACGCGACCGTCATCACCATGGATCGCAGCCGCGCCATACTCGAACACACTTCCGTGGCGATTCGCGACGAGCGCATCGTCGAAGTGGGGCCGGCCACGACCTTGCGCGATCGGTTCCGCACGGCCAAGGTGATCGATTGCCGCCGCAAGGCCGTGATGCCGGGCATGGTGGATCTGCACGGTTACCTGGGCGGCAGCCTGCTCAAAGCCGCGGGGCAAGACCTGAGCGGCGGCGCGCGCCGCACGATGCTCGAGAACTTGCTGCCGGATTTCACCGACGAGGAGTGGTGGCAGGCGGACGCGCAACTGAACGCGCTCGAACGCCTGAAGATGGGCACCACCTGCATGTTCTCGATGATGGGTGGGAACGGCACGCGCACCGATGACGTGGCGTTCACGCAGATTGCCGCGCGCGAGCTCGAACGCATCGGGCTTCGCACCCGCATCGGTTTGGGCCCGGCGCGCCCGCCCTGGCCGCGCCGCTTCGCTTATTGGCGCAACGGCGTGAAGACGGAGCGCATGGTGGGCTTCGACGAAGTCATGGACAACTGCGAGCGGCTGTTGTCGCAACGCGCCCAGGACAGTGCAAGCATCGTCGACTACGGCGTCGCCTTATCGCGCATCGGCAATCGCAACGAGCACGATCCGGTATGGTCGCCGGAACGCGAGCAGTGGGTGCGCAAGCAGGCCGAGGCCGTTTTGCACTTGAAGCAGAAGCATGGCGTGAGCTTCTGGACGCACATGTACGGCAATGCGATCGAGTATGCCCACGACGAGAAGCTCGGCCTGCTGGGGCCCGATACGGTGCTGTCGCACTGCACCGGCATTTCCGAGCGGGCGATCGGCATCCTGCGCGATACCGGCACGCACGCGGCGCACCATCCGCGCGCCGGGCGCATCTATACCTACCCGGGGCGCTGCCCCGTGCCCGAGCTGATCGACGCGGGCGTCACCGTGGCGCTCGGCTCGGATGCGCCGGCCACCCACAACTGCGACCTGTTCCTGGACATGAAGGCGGCGATCGATCAGCAACGCATTCATTTCAAGGACGCCGACATCCTGCCGCCGGGGAAGGTGCTGGAGATGGCGACCATCGACGGCTGCAAGGCGCTCGGACTGGACCACGAACTGGGGTCGGTGGAAGTCGGCAAGAAAGCCGACCTGATCACCGTCGATCTGTTTCAACCGCATCTGTATCCGTTGGACATGCTGGTCTACCGGCTGGTGTACAACGCCACGGGGGCCGACGTTGCCGATGTGACGGTGTCCGGACGGCTGGTGATGCAAGACAGAAAGCTATTGACCGTCGACGAGACGGAAGTGCTGGAGCATGCTCAGGCCGTATACCGGCGCTTCGTCGAGCGCGCCGGTTTGGCGGCGCATACTCGCAACCCGGATCGCTTCTGGGGCGCGTCGCGGGCGGAGTAGCTCGATGATGCCCGGCATCGACAGAAGCGTCGGACGCGCTTCGAATTGCATCGAGCTTCGGCAAGCACCCGGGCGATAGCGCATGGCGGCAGTGCAGGCTTACGAAGTCGGCGTCGACATCGGAGGCACGTTCACGGACGTGGTTTGCCGCAACTCGCACGGAGAGCTGCGGCTCGCCAAGATTCCGACCACGCGCGCCGATCCGAGCGCCGGGGTTCTGCACGCGGTGGCGCACATGACGCGCGAGTGGGGAATCGCGCCGCAGGCGATCGCCCGCTTTGTCCACGGCACGACGGTAGCAACCAACGCCGTGCTCGAGCGCAAGGGCGCGAAGATCGGTCTCATCACCACCCTCGGCTTCAGGGACGTGCTCGAAATCGGCCGCCAGAGTCGCCACCACGTCTACAGCGTGATGCTCACGCCGGAGACACCGGTGTTCCTCGCGCCCGGTGCGTTGCGCCGCGAAGTCCCCGAGCGCATAGCGGCCACGGGCGAGGTGCTCATCCCGCTTGACGAGGCGGCCGTGCGGCGCGAGGCCGATGCGCTGGCCGCCGAGGGCGTGGAGGCGATCGCGATCGCGTTCCTGTTCTCGTTTCTCAATCCCGCCCACGAGCGGCGCGCGGCCGAGATCGTGCGCGCAGCCCATCCGGGGCTCATGATCTCGCTCTCCTGCGAGGTCGATCCGGCGTTTCGGGAATACGAGCGCACCTGCATCACTGCCTTCGACGCGTATCTCAAGCCCGTGATCGAGCGCTATCTGCAGGCCATGGAGCGGGACCTCGAGAGCCGCAGCGTCGGCGCGCCGCTGCAGATCATGCAGTCGCGCGGCGGTGTCGCTTCGTCGTGCGTGGCCAGGCGCAGCCCCGTGCGGCTTTTTCTCTCCGGGCCGGCGGCCGGGGTGATCGGCGGACGCGTTGCGGGCGAGGCGGCCGGGGCGCATGACGTCATCACGATCGACATCGGCGGCACCAGTGCGGACATCGCGCTCATCCATCGCGGCAAGCCGCTGATCGCCGCCGAAGGCATGCTCGACGGCTACGCCGTGCGCGTGCCGATGGTCGACGTGAACGCGATCGGCGCCGGTGGCGGCAGCATCGCCTGGCTGGACGGCGCGAAATCGCTGCGCGTCGGTCCGCACTCGGCCGGTTCGGAACCGGGGCCCGCGTGCTATGGTCGTGGCGGCACGGAGGCTACCGTCACCGACGCCTCCATCGTTCTCGGGTACATCGATCCGGCGTACTTCGTCGCCGGCACGATGCGGCTCGAGCCGGCTCTCGCCTGGGAAGCGATCGAGAGCCGGATCGCCAGGCCGCTCGGCATGAGCGTCGAGCAGGCTGCGCTCGGCATCCACCGGGTCATCAACGCCGCGATGGCCGAGGGCATCCGCTTCGTCTCGGTGAAGCGCGGCATCGACCCGAGGCGTTTCAGCCTGGTGCCACTCGGCGGCGGCGGGCCGGTACATGCGAGCGCACTGGCGCGCGAGCTCGGCATGCGGCGGGTGATCGTGGCGCTGCATCCGGGCGTGCTGTCGGCGGCGGGGCTCCTGGCCGCGCCGGTCGAGCATCAGGCGGCGGTTGCCTTCAACACGCCGGTCGCGCGAGTGACGCGGCAGCAGCTTGCGCAAGTTTTCGCGGAGCTCGACGCGCGCTGCGATGCGCTCATGCTGAGCGAGCGGGTGGCGCGCAGCCGCATCGAGCGCCACTATCTCGCCGACGTTTGTTATATCGGCCAGTCTTACCACCTGGAAGTCGCACTGGAAATACGCAGTGACGACGTGCTCGAGCGTCTCAGCCGCGACTTCTACGAAGTGCACGACCGCATCTATGGCCACAGCGCACCCGGGCTGATCCAGTTCGTAAATCTGCGCGCGGTGCATCAGGCGCAGGCCGGCGGCCCCGATGCAGCGGCCGACTACGTGCCTGCCGCAGGCGATGCGTGCAAGGGTACGCGCGCGATTCTCACTGCCCAATCGGGCAAGTTCGTGCAGGCGCGCGTGTACGAGCGAAGCCGGATCGCGCCAGGTACGCGCTTCGAGGGCCCCGCGATCCTCGAGCAGGCGGATACGACGACCGTCCTCGATTGCGGCTGGCAGGCCGAGATCGACAGCTGCGGCAGCCTGATTCTCACCGCGGCGCCATGAGAGCAGGACGATGAACACATTCACTCGCGCCGAAGTCGTCGATCCGATCACGACCGAGGTGATCCGCAACAAGCTCGAAGGCATCGCCAACGAGATGGAGCTGACGCTGCTGAAGAGCTCGTTTTCGCCCATCGTGAAGGAGGGGCTCGACACCTCCGCGAGCCTCTTCACGCTCAACGGCGAGACCCTCGCCCAGGCGTGCGCGATTCCGGTCCACCTCGCGACCCTGATCCCGGCGCTCAGGACGATGGTGGAGAAATATCCGATCCGCGGTATGCGCGAGGGCGACGCCTACATCCTGAACGATCCCTACTGCGGCGGCACGCATTTGCCCGACATTGCGATCATGACGCCGGTGTTCCATCGCGGGCGCGTGATCGCTTTGAGCGCCACGATGACGCACCACGGCGACATCGGCGGCTATTCGCCGGGGTCGCTCCCGCCCGGCGCCACCGAGATCTACCAGGAAGGCTTGCGGATTCCGGCGCTGAAGTTTCGCATCGCAGGCGAGTACAACGAGACCCTCGTCGCCATCCTGCGCCAGAACAGCCGCTTGCCCGATACGCTCATGGGCGATCTCAACGCGCAGCTCGCGGCATGCACCGTGGGTGCGCGCCGCTTGCAGGAACTCGCCGGCCAGTACGGTGCCGAGTTCCTCATGGCGGTGTTCGAGGAGCTTCTGGACCGCTCCGAAACGATGACGCGCCAGGCGCTCGGCACGATTCCCGCAGGCACCTATCGTTACGTGGATTACCTCGACAACGACGGGATCCACCTCGAAACGCCGGTGCGCATCGAGGTTGCGGTGAGCGTGCGCGACGGCGCCATCGAGTTCGACCTCGCCGGGACCGATCCGCAGCTCGACGGCCCGCTCAATTGCGTACCCTCGGGCTCGCAGGCCGCAGCCTATTTCGCAGTGCGCGTGCTGACCGATGCGAGCATCCCCACTAACGGCGGCTGCTTCCGGCCGGTCAGCTTGAAGCTGCCGAAGGGCTCGCTCGTCAATCCCGAGGAGCCGGCCCCGGTCAACGCACGCACCTCCACGATCAAGCGCATCGCGACCTGCATGGTGAGCGCGTTGGCCTCCGTCCTGCCCGACCGGGTGGCCGCCCCGTCCGCCGGGACCTTGCTCGTGGTGGCATTCGCCGGACGGCGGGCGGGCGGCGAGCGCTTCATCGTAAGTGAGCTCATCGCCGGCGGGAGCGGTGCCGGGCGCGATCGCGACGGCGTCGACGTGGTCGACACGGACGCGAGCAACTGCATGAACCTGCCGGCCGAGGCGCTCGAGATGGATGCGCCGCTGCGCCTGCATCGCGTTGCGCTGCGCACGGATTCGGGCGGAGCAGGACAGTACCGCGGGGGCTTAGGCGTCATCCGGGAGTACGAAGTGCTCGCCGACGGCGTGACCTTCACGCATCGCGGCGAGCGGCATTTCAGCGCGGCGCCGGGTCTCGACGGCGGGCTGGCGGGGGCTTCGGCCTATTCGGTGATACGTCGCGCCGACGGACGCGAGGAGGTGATTCCCTCCAAAGCGCTCACCGTGCTCGACAAGGGCGATCGCGTGATCGTGCAAACCCCGGGTGGTGGGGGCTACGGCAATCCGAAGCGGCGCCACGGCGTCGCAGCCGATGTCGCCAACGGCAAGGTGAGCCCGGCGGCCGCACGCCAGCGCTACGGGCTTCGATAGCAGCAAGAGGCTGAACCGGGGTCAGGTCTTGGGTCAGGTCTTGCTTGTTGCAGATGGGGCGCGCACGTGTCCTTGCCTCAGTTCACGCTGGCTCCGGAAGCCTTGACGACCGGCGCCCAGCGCGCGATTTCGCTGCGCACGATGCGGCCGAACTCCTCCGGTGTTGTGGGCGCCGCCTGGGCACCCATGGCGGCGAGACGCTCCGCTACGTCGGGCGCCTTCAGAAGCGTGGCGACTTCCGAACTGAGCTTGTCGATGATAGGCGCCGGCGTACCGAGCGGCGCGAACAGCCCATACCAGGACGTGACGTCATACCCGGGCAAACCGGATTCGTTTGCCGTCGGCACTTCGGGCAGGAGCGGCGAGCGAGCCTGGCTGGTCACGGCAATCGGGCGCAGGCGGCCCGCTTTGACATACCCGATGAGGGTTGGAAGGCCTGCCGATACAACCTGGATCTGGCCCGCGACCGCGTCGGCTACCGCCGGTCCCGCCCCCTTGTAGCCGATGAATGTCATCTTAACCTTCGCCATGGCGTCGACGAGCTCGATCGCCAGATGGTTGGGCGAGCCGGGATTGGCGCCGAAGTTGAGCTCTCCCGGGCGCGCACGCGCGAGCGCGATGAGCTCCTTCATGTTCTTCACCGGCAGCGACGGATGCACGCTGATGAGGCTCGGGAAGGTCGCCATCTGCGTGATCGGCGCCAGATCTTTCGCGAGGTCGTAGTTGAGCTTGCGGTAGAGCGTCATGCCGATCGCCTGCGGCACGCCGGCGACGAGCAGCGTATAGCCGTCCGGCGCCGATCTTGCGACTGCTTCCGCACCGATGTTGCCGCCGCCGCCCCCGCGGTTTTCCACCACGAACGGTTTCCCCAGGCGTTCAGTCAGCTTCTGCGCGCAGATGCGGGCCAGAATATCGGTGGAGCCTCCGGGTGAAAACGGGTCGATTATCCGCACCGCGCGGTTCGGATAATCCTGCGCATGCAACGACGCAACCGGCATCAGCGCGATGCTCACCAGAACGATGCGAACAATGGCCAGCATGAACGATCTCCTTCGAGACAGCGTTGAAGTATAGTCGGCTTCGTACCTCTGAAAGGCCTCAGTCGATGTTACCGCTCAATCAATGCACGGCTACGGATCTCGCGCGCCTCATCGCCGACAGGCAAGCGAGCGCGGTGGAAATCGCGCTGGCTTGCCTGGCCCGGATCGAAGCGCGCGACAACGACGTGCAGGCCTGGGAGCACGTCGATCGTGAGGGCGTGCTTGCGCAGGCCCGCGCTTGCGACTGCAACGCGCCGCGCGGTCCGCTCCACGGCATTCCCTTCGGCGTGAAGGACGTGATCGACACGCACGATATGCCGACGCAGTACGGCTCCTCGATCTATGCGGGTCATCGTCCGCGCGCCGACGCCGCCGCGGTGGCGCTGTTGCGCGAGGCAGGCGCGGTCCTTCTCGGCAAGACCGTCACGGTCGAGCTGGCGGGCTTTCACTGGTCGCGAACACGCAATCCGCACGATCTCGCACATACCCCTGGCGGGTCTTCCAGCGGTTCGGGGGCCGCAGTGGCGGACTTCATGACACCGCTCGCTCTCGGGACGCAGACGGGCGGCTCGACCCTGCGGCCGGCCGCGTTCTGCGGGGTGATGGGATACAAGCCGAGTTTCAATCTGGTGAACCGCGCGGGCATGAAGCCGCTGGCGGAATCGCAGGATACGATCGGACTCTTTGCCCGCAGCGTGAGCGACCTTGCCCTGATGCTTGCGGCGCTTACCGCGTGCCAGAGCCCGCCGCTCGTATCGGCAGCGCCTCCGCCTGTTACGGCAGCGCCTCCGCGCATTGCACTTGCCCGCATGCCGGCCTGGCCGGCGCTCGATCCGGCCATGGCGCGTGCCTTCGAGGAGGCTTGCGCTCGCCTCACTCGTGCCGGCGCCCCGGTCGTTGAGCTTCAATTGCCGCAGGCGTTCATCGATGGCTTCGTAGCGCAGCGCACAGTGAACGACTACGAGG
>JBOIEI010000748.1:0-2163 GCA_050741055.1 Burkholderiales bacterium
GTTCTGAGCCCGGAATGACTGCCAAGCGCTATCTCCTGATCGTGGCAGTCGTGACAGGCGCACTCGCCGCCGCGGTGGTTACCCTGTGCAACCAGGCCGATCCGTATGGACTGCACGCGGCCAACCGGGCCGACGATCCTGGCGAGGTCGATGCAACGGAGCCCACCGGGGCGTTCTGGCGCAAGGCATTCACGGTGCGCCGGATCATGCCGCGCACGGTCATCCTGGGCACCTCGCGGGCGGATGCGGCACTGGATTCCAACCATCCCGCATTCTCCGCCGAAGACGCACCGGTGCTGAACCTGGCGCTGGGCGCAGCAGAGATCGAACAGATGCGCCTGCTATTGATTCATGCGAACACGGTTTCGGACCTGCGCAAGGCCGTCATCGGGCTCGACATCGAGGCATTTCTGGGTGGCGGACGAGCCGACTTCCATGCGGCTGCGCTGGAAGGCAACCCGCGTTCGGAGCCTGCGTGGCTTTCGCGTCTTTTGGTCTACTTCTCTCCCGCGGCACTTGCGAGCGCGGTTTCGCAGCTCCTCGCACCCGAATCGACCCTGTCCAAACCGCCGTTCGAGACTGTCTTGAAGGCGCTCGACGGCCAGCGCGGGTTGATATGGACGACGGAAATCAACAACTTTTACGCTCGCCTCGCGCAGCTGTTTCCACCTGCCGCAAAGGCAGCCCGATGGAACGCGGACCCGCGTCGGCGCGCCGCGATGCAGTCGTTCAGACAGCTGCTCGCATACGCCCGCGAGCACGATATCGAGCTGCGCTTGTTCGTCTCGCCGGTGCATGCCCGCTACCTGGAATGGTATCGGCGCGTAGGCTGGTGGCCGCTGTTCCAGGATTGGAAACGCGAGCTCGTGAATGCCATTGCATCCGAACGACCAGCGCCCGCAGCGAACCAAATCGTCTTATGGGACTTCAGCGGCTTTCATTCCGCCGCAACCGAAACCGTACCCGCCCTCGGCGACCTGGAAACCAGGATGAAGTGGTACCGGGAATCGTCGCATTACAGTCCGGCGCTCGGCTATCAAATTCTCAGCTGCGTTGTTGCCGGTCGCTCGGCCGAAGGCTCTCCCTTGCCCGAGGCACGCATCGATGGTGGCAATATCGAACGGCATCTATCCCGGCTGGCGCGGGATGCGGAAGCCTGGCGTGCCGCGCAGCGCGGCGAAGCGGAGAACGTACGCGAAATGGTGCAGTACCTTCGCCGTATCGGCAGAAAGTAATGTGGACCGCTCAGACGTATTCTCGCGGCATCGCAGCTCCCGGCCGGGCGCACGTGGCTGCGGCGTGCAATAAGCCGTGAAGCACGGGAAACTGATCGTCGCCTCGTTCGTTGCCGCGCTGGGCGGTGCGGTGGGCGGCATCGCATTCGAGCGTTACGTGGGCAGCGCGGAGCTCGTCGACTGGGCAGGCATGCGGCACCTGGTCATGGCGTACAAGCCACGCGACCTTTCGGACCGGGTTGCCGTCGCGATGCCGTCGATGGAGCGAGGCCGGACCATGGTTGCGCTCGTTTTCGGCCAGTCGAATGCAGCCAATAGCGGCGAAACGCTCGGCGCCGAAGTGCCCGGGGTGTACGAGCTCTATCGAGGCCGGTTGTACCGCGCTCGCGATCCGCTGCTGGGCGCCGACGGAGACCGGGGCAGCGTGTGGATGCGACTGGGCAAGGCGGCCATCGACAGCGGAGCGTTCGATACCGTGATACTCGTGCCATTCGCTTTCGGCAGGACCGCAATACGCCGCTGGGCGCCCGGGGGAAGCCTGCACGAGCCGCTGCTCTCGCTTCTCGCACAAGCGCGTGCGAGCGGCATGGAATTCACCCACCTGCTCTGGCACCAGGGCGAGGCGGATGCGACGGCGAACACTCCCCCGGACCAATACGAAGCGGCGCTGCGTGCTCTCATCGCCTCGATCCGACGACACGGCGTCGCTGCACCGATCTACATCGCGGTATCGACGCGCTGCGGGCGCACGCGCCCGGATGAATCGATCCGCTTGGCGCAACGCGCAGTGGTCGACGCCGGCGCCGGAATTCTGCCCGGACCGGATACCGACAGCCTCGGCTTCGCCGAGCGTTACGATGGCTGTCACTTCTCGACCGAGGGCCTGGACCGAGCCGCCGAGCTCTGGCTGCACGCCATTCGCACCAGC
>JBOIEI010000749.1:0-5995 GCA_050741055.1 Burkholderiales bacterium
CGGCAACATCGCCCGGCGCGCCGTCCTCGGCTGAGCTCGTTGCGCCGGGCGCAATGGGCGCAGCCTCGGGCGGCCATTGAACAACCCAGATTCGGGACGATCGATATGAGCACACGTCGTACATTCCTGCGCCGCTCGACCGGAGCGCTGCTGGGCGCCGCGTTCGTGAGCAAGGCGGCCCAGGGCGCCGTCCCCGAGGCAGCCGTGCAAACGACGCCGCAGACGCAGCCGCCCCTCGTTCCTTCCAGTGGGCGCCCTTACAACCCCGTCGTCACCTTGAACGGCTGGTCGTTGCCCTGGCGGATGAACGACGGCTGGAAGGAATTTCACCTGGTCGCCGAGCCGGTGCGGCGCGAGCTTGCGCCCGGCATGAGCGCGAACCTCTGGGGCTACAACGGACAGTCGCCCGGACCGACGCTCGAATGCGTCGAGGGCGACAAGGTGCGCATCTTCGTCACCAACAAGCTGCCCGAGCACACCACGATCCACTGGCACGGGGTGCTGGTGCCGAACGGCATGGATGGCGTCGGCGGGCTCAACCAGCCGCACATACCGGTGGGCAAGACCTTCGTGTACGAATTCGTCATGCACGCGTCGGGTACCTTCATGTATCACCCGCACGCCGACGAGATGGTGCAGATGGCGATGGGTATGATGGGTTTCATCGTCGTGCACCCGAAAGATCCCGCCTTCATGCGCGTGGATCGCGACTTCGTCTTCCTGATCAACGCGTATCTCATCGAGCCGGGGGCCTATACCCCCAAGGTCGCGGAGATGCTGGAGCTCAATCTCTGGTCGTGGAACAGTCGTGTTTTCCCGGGCATCGATCATCTGGTCGTGCGCCGCGGCGATCGTGTCCGGGTGCGCATGGGCAATCTGACGATGACCAACCACCCCATCCATATCCACGGCCACCATTTCGAGGTCACGGGCACCGACGGCGGCTGGGTGCCGAAGAGCGCACGCTGGCCGGAGTCGACCGTCGACATGGCGGTCGGACAGATGCGCGCGTTCGAGTTCGTCGCGGACAACCCGGGCGACTGGGCCTTTCACTGCCATAAGTCGCATCATGTGATGAACGCCATGGGCCACGGCATCCCCACGATGATCGGGGTCGACCACAGTGGCATCGCGGAGAAGATCATCAAGCTGGTGCCCGACTACATGGTCATGGCCGAGCGCGGCATGGCGGACATGGGCGAGATGGCCATGCCTCTTCCGGACAATACGCTGCCCATGATGAGCGGCGCCGGTCCGTTCGGCCCGATCGAGATGGGCGGAATGTTCACCGTGCTCAAGGTGCGCGCTGGGCTCGCGCGCGGCGACTACAAGGATCCCGGCTGGTATCAACATCCGCAAGGCACGGTAGCGTACGAATGGACCGAAGCCGAGCCGGCAGTGCGGCGGGCCGAGCACCAGCGCCAGCCCGCGGCCGGAGCCTCGGCCGCGCCCGCGAGCGCGCCACTCAGGGCGCGCAAGCCCAGGGGCCATGGCGAGCATTGATAGGATAGGCAGCTTGCAAGAGGAGCGAACATGAAGCGCGTTTGCACTGTTGTTCTGGCCGCTAGCCTGAGCCTTGGCGGTACGGCTTGGCCGCACGGCGATTCGCCCCCGGCGAAGGCGGTCACGGGTGCCATTTCGGCAGACGAGCACGCGTTCGGCAGGCAAGGCGACCCGAACACGGTTACGCGCACGGTCAAGATCGACATGGCAGACACGATGCGCTATTCGCCGTCGCAGATCACGGTGAAGCGGGGCGAGACCATCCGCTTCGAAGTGAGGAACTCCGGCAAGGTCATGCACGAAATCGTGTTCGGCACCCGGCAGGACTTGAAGGCGCACGCGGAGCTGATGCGCAAGCACCCCGGCATGGTGCACGAGGAGCCTTACATGGCGCACGTGGCGCCGGGCCGGACCGAGCGCCTGGTATGGCAGTTCACCCGGCCCGGAGCGTTCTACTACGGTTGCCTCGTGCCCGGCCACTTCGAGGCCGGCATGATCGGCAAAGTCATCGTTCAGTGAGAAAGGAAGCGTTATGAAACGTGAAGTCGTGGCGGCGTTTGTCGCCGCATTGTGCTGGCCGTTCGTGCTCCATGCCGGTGATGCCGAGCACGGCGCCGAGCCCGCGATGAAGCAGACATCGCCGGCGCGGACCGAGGGCGAGGTGCGCCGCATCGACCGCGAAGGCAGGAAGATCACGATTCGCCACGGACCGATCCGCAATCTCGACATGCCGGCGATGACGATGGTGTTCCAGGTGGCGGACCCGGCGATACTCGATGTCGTGAAGCCGGGTGACAGGGTAACTTTCGAAGCGGAGAAGGTGGGCACGGCTTATCGCGCGACGCGAATCGTACCGGCGGAAAGGCCCAGGTAGCCGCCCGGACAACGAGGCCGTTCCCCGGCAAGGGGTGCCGTCGATTGTGACCGTTCAGGGCAGCGCGTCGGAAGGATGCCATGCGCTGGCACGTGGCATGCGATGGCTCCGGTCCGTTACCCTAATGGTCTTCCCGACTCTCCGGAACAGTCATGGAATGGATCGCCGATCCCGCCGCATGGGTTGCCCTGGCCACGCTGACCGCGCTCGAGATCGTGCTGGGCGTGGACAACATCATCTTCATCTCGATCCTGGTCGGTCGGCTGCCGGAACGGCAGCGTGCCCGCGCGCGCACGATCGGTCTGGCGCTGGCTGCCGGCACGCGGATCGCACTGCTGCTTTCGATCGCATGGGTCATGACGCTCACCGAGCCCTTGTTCGGCGTGCTCGGAAAGGAGATTTCAGGACGCGATCTGATCCTGCTCGGCGGCGGGCTGTTCCTGCTGTGGAAGAGCGTGCACGAGATTCACGGCTCGCTGGAGGGTGATGAAGCGCATGAGCAAAAGCCCGCAAGGACCGCTGCGACCTTCTTCGGGATCGTGACCCAGATCGCGGTGCTCGACATCGTATTCTCGCTCGATTCGGTGATCACCGCGGTCGGTCTCGTGGACGAGATCGAGATCATGGTCATCGCCATCCTGTGTGCCGTGGCGATGATGATCTTCGCGGCGGGTCCGATCGGCCGCTTCGTCGATGCGCATCCGACAATCAAGATGCTGGCGTTGAGCTTCCTGGTGCTGGTGGGCGTGGCGCTGGTGGCCGAGGGCTGGGGATTCCACATTCCCAAGGGCTACATCTACTTCTCGATGGCATTCGCGGTCGGCGTCGAGATGCTGAATCTGCGCGTTCGAAAGTACAGCCGGGAGCCGGTGCAGTTGCGTCATTCCGGCCAGCGCCGGCGTGAGGCTCGCGATTCCATGACCGATGGCTGACGCTCGGTTGCCGTGTCGGCTGCGTGCCGCGCACGCGAGGTTCCGCCGCTCTGGGCTGGCTCGATCGATCGGGCTTCGCTCGTCGCGGTAGCTCCACGCCAAGATCGGCTCCGCCCACAGGTCAACAAATACCGGAACATTGTCACGGCCGGGCGTGCCGCCAACGGGCATGCCTGCGATTTCGGCCAGGATTCGGACGGTCTTCGCCGCAACGGCTCGGATATCGGCCCGTTAAATTGGGTGCGTTGGCTCGGATGCGCGGCGCATCGATCGTTGCGGAATTGCCGAGCCCAAAAAGCCGGAGCCGCTATGAGCGCGATCGCCGATTTCACCGTGGCCGTCCTGGATTGCCCGACGTGTTGCCGTCACTTCATCGAAAATCACGTCGTGGTTGCCATTCACCGCGATCGCGTTGCCTGCCCGCACTGCGGCGCCCACTATGTTGCGCCGGTGAATCCGGACGAGATTGCGGAAGCCTTGAACTCCTCGGTCAAGTCCTCGCGCCACGCGCGCCGCCAGCGCAGAGAGCTGCGCCTGGTCGGCCATGCTCGGCGCAAACTGCACTAGCTTTCCCCGCTACCGCTTTGCGCCAGAGACTATCTTCCACAGCAAAAGGGCTCAGGCGCGATTTCGAAAATCGAGCCTGAGCCCTATATTGATAATGGCGGTTCAGTCGACTTTCAGCCCGGCGGCGCGCACCACCGCGCCCCAGTCTTTCATCTCCTTGGCGACATGCTGCTTGAACTCCGCCTGCGTGAACGACGAAGGCGCGGCGGAATTCGCGGTCAGCAGCGCCTTCATCTTCGGCTGCTGCACGGCTTTCATCGCCTCGGCATGCAGCCGTGCAGTGATTGCGGCCGGCGTTCCGCCCGGCGCGAACAGGCCCGTATTGCAGCCCATTTCCCATCCGGGGAGGAACTCGGCCAGCACCGGCGTATCGGGATAGAGCGGCGAGCGCTTTGGCAGCGTGATGCCGAGCAGCGTGAGCCGCCCGGCCTTGATGTGCGGAATCGCCGCCGAGATGCAGGAGAAATACATATTGGCTTCGCCGGCGACGAGCGCCGCCGTCGCTGGGTTGCCGCCCTTGTAGGGCACGTGCAGGGCCTTGATCTTGGTATCGCGCACGAACCGCTCCGACGTGAGATGCGTGATCGAGCCTGCGCCCGAGGATGCAAAGGAAAACTCTTTCGGATGCGACTTGGCATGCGCGATCAGCTCGGGGATGCTCTTGACGCCGAGCTTGGGATTGACCACGAGCACGAGCGGCGAGCGCGAAGGCAATGCGATCGGCTCGATGTCCTTCACCGGGTCGTATGCGAGCCGGGTATACAGCGTCGCGCTGATGGCGTGGCTCGGCACGTCGCTCATCATCAGGGTATAGCCGTCGGGCGCCGACTTGGCTACGATCCCCACGCCCACGGTGCCGGCAGCGCCCGGGCGGTTGTCGGGCACGATCGGCTGACCGAGCGCCTCCGACATGTGGTGCGCGAGCGAGCGCGTGATGACATCGGTCACCCCGCCCGGCGGCCATGGGATCACCATGCGGATCGGTCGGTTGGGGTAATCCTGCGCGGATGCCTGCGGGATGCAGGGCAAGACCATCGCGCTCAGCAGCGCGGCCGCGGCTGTTGCGAACTTCATCGGGCTCCTCCTCGGTTCGTTCGATCGCCTGGGGCCATTATGCCTTAAGATTTCGGGACATCCCATGCGCGGACAAGCGGAGGAGACTCGTGCAGATTCTGAAAGGGAAATCGATCGCGATGACCGGCGGCGGCGGCGGGCTCGGCCGCTGTTACGGGCTCGCCATGGCGAAAGCCGGCGCCTCGATCGCGGTGGCCGATATCGACATGGGTGCCGCGCAAGCCACGGTCGATGCGATTACGCAAGCCGGCGGGCGGGCGATCGCCGTCCACACCGACGTAACCCAGGCAGGGGCGATCGAAGAATTGCTCGACCGCACGGAGGCAGCCTGGGGTCCGTTGGACGCGCTGGTCAATATCGCCGGCATGTTTCCACGCCTTGCGCTGGTCGATATGGAAGAGGCGCAGTGGGACGCGGTGCTCACGCTCAACCTGAAGAGCGTCTATCTCGGCGCACGTGCCGCCATCCGGCGCATGCTGCCGCGCGGTTGCGGCGTGGTGTTGAGCACGGCCTCGGGCACCGGCATCCGCGGTCAGCCCAAGGGCTCGGCGTATGCCGCCTCGAAGGCGGCGATCATCGGCTTCACGCGCGCCGTATCGCTGGAGCTCAAGGATACGGGCGTTCGCATCAACTGCTTCGGGCCGGGCGCAACCGACACGCCGCTGTGGCGCGTGGGCAAGAGCGAGGAGGAGATCCGGCGCCTGCTCGCCGCGGGCTTCGTCTATCAGCCCGACGATTTCTCCAACGTGGTCGTGTTTCTGGCCAGTGACTACTCAGCGCCGCTGAATGGGGAGTTCATCAGCAGGGACCTACATCGCTGAGTGAAGGAGTGAAAGGTGAAACGGCACGCGCCGTTGTCCCTTCACTTTTTCAACCTTCACATTTCACTCAATGAACCACATACCCTCCATCCATCACCAGCGCATGCCCGATCACGTAACCGGCATCCTTCGAGCATAGAAACGCCACCACACCGGCCACTTCCTCCGCCGTGCCGAAGCGCCCGATCGGCACGTCACGCGCGCGCTGCTCCAGCTCGCCCGGG
>JBOIEI010000750.1:0-1728 GCA_050741055.1 Burkholderiales bacterium
GCGCTTGCCCGGGCGCGGGCGGCCGGCGTGCCGACGGCAGCCATCGACCATCGGGACTTCGGCGAGCGGGCGGCGTTCGATCGCTGCCTTGCCGAGGCGATCGAGTGCTTCACGCCGGATTTCATCGCCCTTGCCGGCTTCATGCGCGTGCTGGGCGACGCATTCGTGCAGCGCTATGCCGGACGCATGGTCAACGTCCACCCGTCGCTGCTGCCTGCTTTCCCTGGCCTCAACACGCATCGCCGCGCACTCGAAGCCGGCGTGCGCATTCACGGCTGCACGGTGCACTTCGTCACCCCCACGCTGGACATGGGGCCGATCATCGTCCAGGCCGCCGTGCCGGTTCTGCCCAGGGACGACGAAGCGAGCCTGGCCGCCCGGGTGCTCGAGCAGGAGCATCGCATCTATCCCCAGGCGCTCGCCTGGCTTGCAACCGGCCGCGCGGCGCTGCAATCGGAGCGAGTCACTTTCCCGCACGATCGGACTGCGCAGACGCTCATTGCGCCCGCGCTCGATGCCTGAACGCTCATGGCGCACGCACAATTCGCCGAGTGATACCGTGCTTGACCGTACCGCGCGCACTTTGTCGCTTTGCCTCGCCGCTTCGGCCGCGCTCCATCTCGCGCTGGTCGCGAAATTGCCCGGCTTTTCAATCCAGTTGGACGCCCAGGAAACGCCGTTGAGCGCGCAGATCGTCGAGCTCGATCCCCCGGTCCCGCCACCGCTGCCGCAGCCCGTCCCCAAATCAGCTATCAGGCAGGCGGTCGCGCCGAAAACGCCCTCTGCTCCCGCTGCGCCGCCGCCGGCCGTCACTGCATCGCCCGTGCCGGAGCCCATCGTCTTGCCAAGCCCGGAGCCCACTGTTTCCGCCGTGCCCGAAGAGGCCGACCCGGTCCCGGGCGAATCATCCGCACCTGAGCCCTCGCAAGCCGCCGCCGCTCCCGAGCCGCTGGCGCCAGTACCGGATGGCGAGCCCCCCGCAGCGGTCGCCGAAGCGGCTCCCGAGCCCCTACAACCGCAGACCGGCACCATCCGCTACGAGGTCTACTACGGGTCGGACCGATTCAGCATCGGCCGCTCGGTGCAGACCTGGTCGATCGACAAGAGCTCGTACCGCCTCACCAGCTTCTCCGAGACGACCGGCCTGCTCGGCTTGCTCCGCCCCTACCATTATGCGTACGTGGCCGAAGGCCGGGTCGAGCCGGACGGGCTCAAGCCCGAGGCGTTCACGGTCCAGCGCGGCCGCGACGGCGAGCGGCAAGCAACGGCTCACTTCAACTGGGCGAGCGGCGAGCTCACGTTCGGCAAGCTCGGCTCCCCGCGCACGGCGCCTTTGAACGCCAGCACCTACGACCTGCTGACGCTGTTCTATCAATTGCCTCGCATGGGCCTCACACCCGGGCGGCTGCAGGTTTCGGTCACGACCGGCACCAAGTTCAACACCTACGTCCTGGAGGTGGGTGCCGAGGAAGTGCTGGAGCTTCCCGTCGGCACCTTGCGCACCATCCCGGTGCGGCAAGTGCGCAAGCCGGGCGAGGAAAGCATCGCGGTATGGCTCGCGCCGGAGAAGCGCTATCTGCCGGTGCGCATCGTTTTCCTCGACGAACAAGGCGACATGAGCGCGGAGCAGATCGCCACCCAGATCGCAGTGGGAACGCTGGCGGCCGATGGGCGCTGATCCGCGCGCGTCGCGCGCTCGCCGCCCGCGCGCAACGCGCAGTTCCGGCC
>JBOIEI010000751.1:0-11654 GCA_050741055.1 Burkholderiales bacterium
GTGCCGCCGTGGGCGCGCTCGAAATAGCCTTGGTGCTGGCGGGCAGCGCCGGTGAAGCTGCCCTTCTCGTGACCGAACATCTCGCTTTCGATCAGTTGCGGCGAAATGGCGCCGCAGTTCACGGCGAGGAAGGCGCGGTCGCGGCGCCGGCTCAGCTCGTGGATGGCCTGCGCGACGACTTCCTTGCCCGTGCCGCTCTGACCGCAGACCAGTATGCTCACCGAAGTGCGCGCGACGCGCGCGATCTGGTGATAGATCTCGCGCATCACCCTCGACCGGCCCCAGAGCGGCCCGAAGCGGCCGACCTCGCTCACATCCTTCTCGAAGCTCGCGATCCGCTTCTGCAGCTCGGCGGGCGGCGTCACACGCGACAGGATGTTCTTCAGATGGCGGAAATTGATCGGCTTGACGAGGTAGTCGGTGGCGCCCAGGCGCAGCGCCTGGATCGAGGTATCGAGGCTCGCGTGGCCGGTGATCATGACCACTTCGCTGCCGGAAAAGGCTTCCGGGCGATCGGCGAACAAATCCATGCCGTTCCCGTCCGGCAAGACCAGATCCAGCAGGACCAGGTCGGGCTCGCGCAGGGCCAATTGTTGGCGCGCCTCGGCCAGCGTATGCGCCGTAGCCGTGGTGAATCCCTCGCCCTTGATAAGCTCGGCGAGCATATCGGCGGAATCCGGGTCGTCTTCTACGATCAGCGTATGAGGCATGGGGCGGGTACGCGTGCGCCGATCGGCGGCACGTCAGGCGGCGATTGTTCGTCCGGCGATTCTACCCGGTTCGGACGAGACGTGCCCTGCGCGCTCCTGTCCCGCGCGAGTGCGCCTGCCCTCAGCGGAAGCTTCCGCCAAAGGGGATTCGTCCCCACGCGCCGCGCATCCCTCGCGGGAGGAGGTCGCGAGGTCGTGGCGATGGCGTGGTCAGCCGAGCCGCCGCTGTAAGGCTCGAACCGGGCGCGGGGGACGAAATACGTTGGCCCGATGCGTTGGCACTGATGCTTGCAACGCGCATGCCCTCGCAGGCCTCGAGCAGCTTGGGCTTTTCGGAGAAACACCGCTGCGGGCCGCGGGCGTGCCGCTTGCTGTCGGCGACACCGGCGTTGTGGTACCGGCGCGCATGCGCCGGCCCGGCGCGACGTTGACATGCCAATGTATTGAGGTCGACCCATGCGCAACAGTTCGCCGTGAACGCTTCCGCCGACGCGCCCCGCATCCTGATCGTGACTGCGCACCCGCGCGGCAAGCAAAGTCTGAGCGCGGCGATCGCCGCCTCCTATGCCGTCGGCGCGCGCTCGCAAAATTCGCCGCACGTTCATGTACGCGACTTGAGCCGGATGCGCTTCGATCCGAACGTGCGCACACCATCCCCGCGCGACCATATCCTGGAACCGGACCTCGCGTCGCTGCGTGGCGACATCGAATGGGCCAGTCATCTCGTGTTCGTCTTCCCCACCTGGTGGGGAACGATGCCGGCGCTGCTCAAGGGCATGCTCGACCGCGTGTTGACGCCGGGCTGGGCATTCCTCGTAACCGAAGGCGGCAGCGGCTACGAGGGCTGTCTCACCGGACGCACGGCGGAGATCATCACGACGATGGATACGCCCGCGCCGGTGTATCGCGTGATCTATGGCGCCCCCGGCTACCGTGCGCTCGCACGTGCGACGCTCGGCTTCTGCGGCATCGAAGTGCGCCGCATCACCCGCTTCGGGCCGATTCGCGACAGCTCCCGATCGCAACGCGAAACCTGGCTCGCACAGGCGCGCACGCTCGGAGCCCTCGCCGCAGCCGGACGCACGCAATCGCGTCACGGCTTGCGGCGCCGGGCGTTCGCCTGGCTACGGGCGTTGCGCCTGCAGTTCTATCCCATGACCTTCCTCGCTTACCTCCTCGGTGCGCTCGCCGCCCTGCGGCCACTCGACATGAAGACGTTCTGGCTGGGTTACGCCATGCTGTTCTGCGTCGAGGCCGCAACCGTATTCAGCAACGAGCTGATCGACGAGCCGAGCGACCGGCACAATCGCCACTATGGTCCCTTCAGCGGCGGCTCGCGCGTGCTGATCGAGGGCAAGCTCAGCCGGCTCGCGCTGCAGGCAGGAAGCGTCGCCGCCAGCGTCGTCGCCGTAGGCGTGCTCGTGATGCTGGGCGCCTACCAGTCGGCCTCCTCGGTGACCGTGACGCTGCTCGGCGCGACTTCGGCGCTGGCTGTCGGTTATACCTTGCCACCCTTGCGCTTGTGTTATCGCGGGCTGGGCGAGATCACGGTCGCCTTCACGCACAGCTTCGGCGCGCTGTACGCGGGGTACCTGCTGCAGCAAGGCGCTATCGGTTCCGCCGTCCCGTTGGCGCTCAGCATCTGTCTCGCCGCAGCCATCCTGCCTTCGATTCTGCTGGCGGGTGTGCCCGACGCCGAAGCCGACGGCCGAACCGGTAAACGCACGGCGGCGGTATGGCTCGGCGTGCCGCGGAGCTGCGCGCTGGCGGCCGTGATGGTTGCGTTGTCTGCCGCCCTGCCCAGCGCCTTCCTTCTCGCCGGCGTGCCGCACTTGCAGGCGCTTGCCGGGGTGGCACCGGTGCACGCGGCCGCGATCCTCTACCTGCTGGCGCGACGCCGCCATGCGCTCGATCGGCCGCAGCGGATCGACCTGTTGCTGGTCGCAAGCTTGAGTTACATCCTGTGGTTCGTGCTGCTGCCGATGTTCGGCATGATCGCCTGACGCACGCTCGTCGGAAAGTATTGCCGGCCGCGGCTACTGGCAGTTCCCCGTGATCAGGGCAGTTCCCCGCAGTCAGGGCCCCCATCCCGGGCACATTGATTGCGCTACAGCCACGATTCTGTAGGAGATCGGGCGTGATTCCATCGGTTCATAACCTTGCGACGCTGCTGAATCGTTTCGATTGCGCGATGCTCACCGTGATCGATGCCGAGGGTCGCCCTCGCACCCGCCCGATGGCCCCGTTGAAGGCGCCGTTCAACGGCCATCTCTGGTTTCATGTCGGCACCGACGGCCAGCCGGCAAGCGAGATCGGGCGCGGCGCGGACGTATCCGTCGCTTACGGAGCCGCAGACGCCGGCCCCTACGTCACTGTATACGGTTGGGCGATCGTCCTGCGCGATCCGCCCTATGTACGCTCGGTGTGGCGCGCTGCCAGCGAAGGCCGCCATCTGCCGCGCACCCTGTCGACGCAGCTCATTTGCGTGACCGCTCGCGCGGCGGAAGTGTGGGATGCCGCTTCCACCGCAAGCCGGCGCATTTTCGCATTCTCCAACGCGCATCCCGTGTGCGAAGACGACGGCGCCGTGACTCACGAAGCAGCCGTCGCGCCTCGCCTGGTGACCAGTTCGGGTATCTCCTGCGCGCAGTGATCGGCCCAGCGCAATTCCGCCAACGCTTTCACCGGCAGATGATCTGAAGCGCTGCGCGCCAGCACACTGACGTGCGCGCGCACCGTCGAGACGATGCTGGGTCGGGATACCCAGATCCGGTCCAGGCGCAGGACCGGACACATCGAAGGAAAGCTGCGCGGCGACTGCGGCCGCCCGAAGTGGGCATGCAGCCAACGCAGCGGCCGCCCCCAGGTGAACCATTCGTTGATGTCGCCGAGCAGCACGACCGGACAACTCTGCTGCATCACCACCGGCAGAATGCGCTGGATTTGCGTGCGCCGTTCCGCGGGCGACAGGCCGAGGTGCGTCGCGATGACGCTAATGCGTGCCGCATCACAGTCGAGCTCCACGTTGATCGCCCCGCGCGGCTCCCGGCCCTGCACGCCCAGATCGATCGTGGACATAGAGCGCAATGCAAAACGCGTAAGGAGCGCATTGCCATAGTGCGCGAAATGGCCGAGCAGCTCGGCGCCTACGATCGCCTTCAAACCCGTGACGGCGCTGACGCGGTTGAGGAACAGCTCCCCGCCTCGTTCGAGACGCGGCACTTCCTGGAGCGCCACGACGTCGCCGCCGACCTCGCTCAATACGGCTGCGACGCGCCCGGGATCGGCACGTCCATCCCAACCGACGCAACCGTGAACATTGTAGGAAACGAGGTTGATCCGCACTTGAATGCCCTTGCCGGCAGCCAGGACGCAAACCATGTTCCTGCTTGGATTGCATGCTGGCATGCCAGCTGCGAGACGATCGATCGTCCTACTACGATTGCGGAGATACCCATGACGATCAAACGATTGTTCTACATCCTGCTGGTTTCGCTAAGCCTTACGGCCTGCAACACCATGCCTGGCTTCACCGGCACCGACAACACTCAGGTGAGCTCCGGTTTCGGCACGGTGGAATCGGTCGAGGTCGTCGACCGTAACAATCCGGGCATTCTGGGTGCCATCGGCGGCGCGGTGGTCGGCGGGCTGATCGGCAACCAGATCGGAAGCGGCAGCGGCAACACCGCAGCCACCATCGCGGGTGCGGCCGGTGGCGCGATCGCGGGCCGCGAGGTCGAACGGCGCGTACGCACTGACGACATCTTCAAAATTTACGTGCGGATGGATGACGGCACCTATCAGGCGATCGCACAGGAATCGTCGCCAATACTGCGACCGGGCGATCGCGTGCGGGTGGAAAACGGCGTGGTCACGCCGATCTAGCGGGTTTCAGAACCCAGGCCATACGTGATGAGCGAATCCAAAAAGCCCCCGCCCGAGCACGATCCGAGCGCCGAGCTCGGGCTGCGCAATCCGGTGCGCGATCAGGAGCGCATCGGGGAACAAAAGTACAGCGTGACGCCGCCGCGCTCCAAGGTGCGTGCGCCGGAGGATAGCGAGTCGGGCAAGGTCTCGTGTCGCGCCTGCAGCGCCGAGCTCGACCCCACGCGCTCGTATCGCATCGATGCCGAGGAGTACGTGTACCACTTTTGCGGCACCGAATGCTACGCGCGCTGGCGCGAAAACGACGACCGCGCGGACGCGGCAGCGCGATAGATAGCGGGCGACAGCCCACCGGAACACTCGATGCTCTCTCCGGTCGTACACGGGTCGGGGCGCTGACGCACCCTGACTCCCGTCGTGCAGTGGACGGGAATCGAGTACGGCAAACCAAGCTGGGAGTAATCGATGCAGCAATTTTTCGCAGAGCTGCCCGCCTGGGTTGTGTCGGTCATCGTGCTGGCGCTCATGGTGCTCGTGGGGTTGGTCGCGCACTACGTCGTCTACGCGGCCGCCACCCGGATCGCACGGCGCACGCCGCGTCCGTTGGATGATCTGCTCGTCAGGCACAGCAGAAAGCCTGCGCGCCTACTGTTCCCGCTCGTCTTCATCATATATGCCTGGAACGTCATTCCGCCGGCGCCGGAAATCGCGTTCCTGGGCGATCGTGTGCTGGGGGTGCTGTTCGTCGCCAGCGTCGCCTGGCTGCTGGTGAAGATGCTCACGGCACTGAGCGAGTTGCTCGAGCTTCGCTACCCCCTGAACGTCGCCGACAATCTCGCCGCGCGTCGCATCTGGACCCAGGCCAACATATTCCGCCAGATCGGGACCGGGATCGTGTGCGTCGTCGCCGGCGCCCTCATCCTGATGAAGATTCCCGGCGTGGAGAACCTCGGCACGAGCCTGCTCGCATCCGCCGGCATCGTCGGCATCATCGTGGGCGCGGCGGCACGGCCTGCCTTGTCCAACTTGATCGCCGGCCTGCAGATCGCGCTCACCCAGCCGATCCGGCTCGAGGACGTGGTCATCGTGGAAGGCGAGTGGGGGCAGATCGAAGAGATCAGCAACACCTATATCGTGGTGCGGATCTGGGACCTGCGCCGCCTGATCGTACCGCTGAGCTATTTCATCGAAAAGCCATTCCAGAACTGGACCCGGCAGACGACGGATCTGCTCGGCACCGTTTTCGTCAACGTGGACTACACCGTGCCGTTCGACGAAGTGCGCGCCGCGCTGCACCGCATACTGCAAAGCTCGAAACTCTGGGACGGCAAGGTGTGGAACCTGCAGGTCGTGGAAGCCACCGAGCACACGGTTCAATTGCGCGCGCTGATGAGCGCCCCCGACGCCTCGACGGCGTGGGATCTGCGCTGCGAAGTACGCGAACGACTGATCGCCTTCGTCCAGGAACGCTTTCCCGACAGCCTTCCGCGTGCACGGGCCGAGATCCGCGGCGCGCTCGACACAGCCGGACGCGAGCAGTTGCACGGCAAGGCTCCGGGCCCGGATCTGCTGCCGTCGCCTCGTGGCGAGGAGTCCGGCGCCACGCACGAGCCGGAGCCGACACGCGTGTGACGCTCAGCCGGCCAAGGGGCTGGAATGGCGAGGGGGCTGGAATGGCGATTGCGTGACCTCGGTCCTGACCGCGGGGCATGCCATGCGAATAGCCATTCGTTACGCCGTCGTCTCAGGCACTTTCGGAGCGTTGCTCGCCTGCACCCAACCCGGCGACGAGCGTGTTCGCCCCGAGCCGCAAGGCGCTCCGGAGCATGCCGAATCGTGCGCTCCGCCGCAGGTATGCGCTCCGCCCAGGCCGCCGGGGCGCGCTGCGAAACCGGTCAAACCGGCGGTGCCCGCGGTACCCGATTCACCGATCAAGGTCGACTGTACCAAGCTGCCAACGCAGCTCGAGCGGGACACCTGCACCAATCAAAAGCAGTCCACCGGATAGCCGCGGCCCACCGATGGACGCCCGCCGATAGGCCCTCACCAGATAACTGCCCACCAGTATCCACCAATCGGATAGCCATTCATCGACGACCCACCCGCACCGCCGCGGGCGTAGTCTCGCGCGCCGCAGCACGCTTGACTGCCACCGAGGCATGTCGCTTGCGTCGTGTCGCGCGTACCCGGGCGCGGCCCTGCAGCCAGGGCAAGTTCACATGCAACCGCCGAGGTCTTCATGAGCCGAACCGATACGGCCCCGCCGCCCGCTCGCGGCAAGAAGGCGCGACCCCAACCGCAGACGCAGGCGCAGCCCAAGCCGCCGTTTCCCGAGCAACACCAGGTTGCGCCGGGACTGGAGTCGGAGCTCGACCCGAAGCCGCGCTTCCAGGCGGCCCGGTACAAGCCCGCTGGCAAGCTCGAAGGCAAGGCAGCTCTCATCACCGGCGGCGATTCCGGAATCGGCCGAGCGGTGGCCGTGCTCTATGCCCGCGAGGGCGCCGACGTCGCGATCAGCTATCTGCCCGAGGAAGAATCCGATGCGTGCACCACCCGCAGCCACGTCGTCGCCGCGGGCAGACGCTGCCTGTTGCTCCCGGGCGACCTGACGCAGGCGCACGCTTGTCGCGAGGCGGTGGACAGCACGCTGCGGGAGTACGGCAAGCTCGACATCCTGGTCTCGAATGCGGCCCATCAGACGCGCAAGAAATCGCTCGAAGACGTTACCGACGAAGAATTCGATCTCACCTTCAAGACCAACATGTATGCCTACTTTCGGCTGGTGAAAGAAGCGTTGCCGCACATGCAAGCGGGCTCGGCGATCATCGCCTCGAGCTCGGAGACCGGCCTCATGGGATCGAAAGAGCTGCCCGACTATTCGGCGACCAAGGGCGCGATCAATGCCTTCACCAAGGCGCTGTCGATGCAGCTCGTGGAGCGCGGCATCCGTGTCAATGCCGTAGCGCCCGGTCCGGTCTGGACGCCGTTGAATCCGTCCGACGCCGGCTTGCCGCCCGAGAAGGTCGCCAGGTTCGGCAGCGGCAGCCCGATGGGGCGCCCGGCCCAGCCCGAGGAAGTGGCGCCCGCCTACGTCTTTCTCGCCTCGGACGCGGACTCGTCGTTCATCTCCGGGATCGTGCTACAGGTCATGGGCGGAGAGACCACCGGTGGATAGCGGACCGCTGAGCGCGCTGCTCAACGTGAATGGCGCGAGCCACTCGCTCGTGCTCGAGCCGCGCCGTTCACTGCTCGACGTGCTGCGCGACGACCTTCAGCTCACTGGTGCGAAGAAGGTTTGCGATATGGGCAACTGCGGCTCCTGCACCGTTCTGGTCGACGGACTTGCAGTGTACGCATGCCTCAAGCTCGCAATCGAGTGCGATGGAGCCGAGATCACGACCATCGAAGGTCTCGGCGCGAACGGCGAGCTGGATCCCGTGCAGCAGGCAGTCATCGCAGCCGATGCATTCCAGTGCGGATTTTGCACGCCCGGTCAGATCATGAGCCTGAAGGCGCTGCTCGCCGAAAACCCGAATCCCGCGGACGCGGACATCGAGCGCGCACTGAGCGGCAACCTGTGCCGCTGTGGGGCGTATCGCAATCTTGTGCGTGCAGGGCGCATCGCAGCGGGACGCGATGCGGATGCGCGCGCCGTGGACGATGCCTACCATGGATGAGGCGCACCTGCGCACGCTGGAAGCCACGGAGCAACCGGAATCCGTCGCGCGGGTCGCGACCTCCGCTTCGGTGCGTTCCATCGCACCTCGTCTCGAAGGCGCGGACAAAGTCACCGGCCGCGCACGCTATGCGAGCGACGTGCATCTTCCTGGAATGCTCTGGGTGGCGGTGTTGCGAAGCCCGCACGCACATGCGCGCATCCGCAGCATCGACGAGCGCAAGGCGCTTGCCCTGCCCGGCGTGCACGCCATCTTGAGCCTCAACAACGCTCCTGCCATCTCGTGGTACGACCGCGGCGTGCTGTTCGAGCGCACGCCGCGCTTCGCCGGCGAAGAGGTGGCTGCGGTCGCCGCGGAGAGCGAGCGCATCGCCGAGGACGCGCTGCGCCTGATCGAAGTGGACTACGAGCCGCTGCCGTTCGTGCTGGAACTGGACGCCGCACGCGCGCCGGGAGCACCCAGCGTGCATGCCGAAGGCAAACTGGCCGACCAACCATCGGTCCAGAGTCGCGGCAACGTGCGCCGCGGCATGCGCGAGGCCGAGCTCATCATCGATCGCGTCTATACCACGCAGGTGGCGCTGCACAACAGCCTCGAGCCGCACGCCTGCACCGCCATCTGGGAAGGCGAGCAGCTGACGCTGTATGCATCGACCCAGGGCGTGTTCGCGCTGCGCAAGGAAGTGGCGGAAAAGCTGGAGCTGCCGGAAAATCGGGTACGCGTATTTGCCGAGCATATCGGCGGCGCTTTCGGCGCCAAGCAGGTCGCATGGAAGCACGATGTCATCGCCGCGCTGCTCGCGCGGCAAACGCGCCGTCCCGTTCGCTTCGTGCTCGACCGTGCGGGCGAGAACCTGGCCGCGGGCAATCGCAATGGCACGCGCCAGCACGTGCGCATCGGTGCCAAGCGCGACGGCACGCTCGCCGCGATCTGCGCCGAAGTGGACGTGCAGATCGGCGCCTACCGGGCGGGCGGCGAAGGCAGCATCGCCGACTGGATCTATCACTCGCTGTACGCCTGCCGCAACGTGCGCACCGAACAACGCATCGTGTACACGCATACCGGGCCGTCGATCGCGTTCCGCGCGCCCGGCTACGTTGAAGGCGCATTTGCGCTGGAGTCCGCGATGGACGAGCTGTCACGAGCGCTTTCCATCGATCCGGTCGAGCTGCGGCTGCGCAACTACACCGAGACCGACCAGATGCGCCGGAAACCGTACACCTCGCCCGATAGCCTGCGCCTGTGTTACGAGCGAGCGCGCAACGCGTTCGGTTGGCGCAGCTATGTGCGAGCGCCCGCCACGGGGCCGAAGCGGCGCGGCATCGGCTTCGCTGCGCACGACTGGGTGGGCGGCGGCGGTTATCCTCCGGGACGCGTTCGCGTGACGCTCAATCCCGAAGGCGGTGTCCGGCTCGATACCGGCACGCAGGACATCGGCACCGGGACGCGCACGGCGCTGGCGCAAGTCTGCGCGCAAACGCTCGGTGTTCCGCTCGATGCCGTGCGCGTTTCTCTCGGCGATACACGCAGCGAACTGCACTCGCCCGTGAGCTCGGGAAGCGGGACGCTCGCGACCCTGGGTCCGGCGGTACAGGCGGCCTGCGAGCAGGCGCGCCGGCGTGTGCTGGAGATCGCGTCGAGCCTGCTGCACGTCGGCGCGGACCGGCTTCGCATCGAGAACGGCCGCATCCATTCGGACGAACCAGGTTCGGAGCCGCTCGACATGGCGCGGATCTGCGCCGCGGTCGGTACGCGCCTCATCCAGGCAACCGGCAAGCGCACTGCCAACCGCCGCTCGCACTCGGTGCGAACCTTTGGTGCCCAGTGCGTGGAGGTGGAAGTCGACACCGAGACCGGACACGTGCGCGTGCTGCGCGTGGTCGCCGCGCACGATTGCGGTCGGATCATCAATCGCAATCTGGTGGACAGCCAGGTGATCGGCGGCGTGACGCAGGCCGTCGGCTTCGCGCTCACCGAGCAACGCATCGTCGATCCAGGCAGCGGCATCGTGCTCAACGCGAATCTCGAGGACTATAAGCTGCCGACGGTCGCGGACGCCCCGGATATCGTGCATGCCGCGCTCGACGTTCCCGACTTCCTCGCCAACGCCACAGGCGCCAAGGGCATCGGGGAGCCGCCGATCATTCCGACCGCGCCCGCCATCGCCAACGCGATCTTCGACGCCGTGGGCGTGCGGCTGCACGACACGCCTTTTTCCGCCTGCCGCATGCTCGAGGCGCTGCAGGCGCCGCCGCGCACTCGGCTGTGCGACCGGGAGGTCGGCTCGTGAAGCCGTTCGATTACGTGGCGCCCGGCTCGATCGAGTCCAGCGTGCACGCCCTGCGCGGCGCCGGCGCCGAGGAGGCGCGTCTGCTCGCCGGCGGCACAGATTTGCTGCCGCTGATGAAAGCGCACATTGCCGCGCCGCGCCTGGTCGTCAGCCTGAAACAGGTGGCCGATCTGCCGCGCGACATCGTGCTGGACACGAAGGGCTTACGGATCGGCGCCCTGGCCACGCTGGCCGACATCGAGGGCCACCCGGATGTCGCGCGCGACTTCGCAACGCTCGCACAGGCCGCCGGCACGGCTGCGACCGCGCAATTGCGCAACATGGCGACACTCGGCGGAACCCTGCTGCAGCGGCCGCGCTGCTGGTACTTCCGCAACGAAAGTTTCCACTGCTGGCTCAAGGGGGGTGCCGAGTGCCATGCTCGCGCCGGCGAGAACGGCTTGCACGCGCTGTTCGATACCGGGCCGTGTCGCGCCGTGCATCCCTCGGATGTGGCCTGCGCCCTGATGGCGCTCGACGCCCGGGTGGAGCTGCGCTCCGCGCGCGCGGCCCGCAGCGTTTCGCTGCGCGAATTCTTCGCTCCACCGATCGAGGAGCGGCGCGTGGAGACCATTCTCGGCGCGCGGGAAGTCGTCACGGCGGTACGGGTCCCGCGGCCCGCAGCAGGCTTTCGCAGCATCTATCTCAAGGCGATGGATCGTGCTGTGTGGGCGTTCGCCACGGTGAGCGTGGCCGCGGCCGCGCGCGTCGAAGCGGGCCGCCTCGAGGATCTGCGCTTGGTGCTCGGCGGTGTCGCCGCCGTGCCGTGGCCCGTCGAGGATGCGGTCCGGAGCCTGCAGGGCGCGCAGCCCGACGAAGGATTGATCGCGCAAGCTGCGCGCGACGCCTTGGCCGGCGCCGAACCGCTGCGCATGAACGGCTACAAGGTGCCATTGGCCGAGAGCCTGATCCGCCGCGCCTTGCACGCCCTCACCGTCTGATCGCGTGTATGTTTGTCCCAAGGGAGATGGTTGTCTTCCCTCTTCCTTCGGGAGAGGGGAGCCTCGTGTGCCCGCCAAGCGGGCGGGTTCCCGAGTAGGGGTTGGCGGTGAG
>JBOIEI010000752.1:0-2592 GCA_050741055.1 Burkholderiales bacterium
GCTCAACACCTCGTCCACCTTGTCCTTGCGCCCGAGCGCGTGCTGCATCATGCCGATTTCGTACCCTATTGCGTGCGCAGACGCGGATCGAGCGCGTCGCGCAGCGAGTCGCCGAACAGGTTGAAAGCGAACACGGCGAGACTGATTGCCACCCCCGGGAAGATGGCCATCCACGGCGCCGTCTCGGCAAATTCCACCGCCGCTCCGCGCAGCATCAAGCCCCACGCCGGCAGAGGCTCCTGCACGCCGAGCCCCAGGAACGAGAGGGAGGCCTCGAGCAGGATGGCCTGGCCCAGAAATGCCGTAAGCATCACCAGGTAAGAGGCCATCACGTTCGGCAGCATGTGGCGCAGGATAATGCGCGAGTGCCGGAACCCCGCCGCTCGCGCGGCGTCGATATAGGGCATCTCGCGGATCGACAGCGCCGAGGAGCGGATCACCAGAGCGCAGCGCGGCACCATGGGAATCATGATCGCGACGATCAGGTTCGGGATCGAGTTGCCCAGGATCGCCACCAGCGCCAGCGCCAGGATGATCAGCGGAAAAGACAACAGCACGTCCATGATCCGCTGCAGGATCAGATCGATGCGCCCGCCGAAGTACGCGCTGGCCACGCCGATCAGGGCGCCGATGGTCGCGCCCAAAAGCGAGGCGCCGAAGCCCACCATGAGGGCCGTCTGCGAGCCGTAGACAAGGCGGGAAAGAACGTCGCGTCCGAACGAATCGGTGCCGAGCCAATGCTCGGCCGAGGGCGGCGACAGCATCGCCGCGAAGTCGACCTGTATCGGGTCGTAGGGTGCGATCAGGGGCGCGGCCAAGGCCGCAGCGAACATCAGCAGGATGACTCCGGCGCCGATCGCACCAAGCGGCCGGCGCCGGATGAAATCGCCGCAGGCGGCGAGGAACCGGCTGCCTCGAGACGGGACTTCCAAACCTACGGCAAGCTCGCTCATCGATCATTCACTCCGGTGCCGGTGCCAGGATTCTTTTCCCTCCCTTGCAGGGCGCGCATCGGCATGCAGGCCGATGCCGTTCGGCCGGCGCGAACCATGGTTCGCGAATTCCCGGCCTCACCCCCCCGCCCCTCTCCCGGAGGGAGAGGGGAGCTTTCGGCTCGGAGCACTCTCGCTGGGAGAGGTCTGCAGCTACGCATAGCGCACCCGCGGATCGAGCCAGGCGAACGCGACATCGAGCAGGAAATTCATGAAAATGAAGATGCCGGCCACGAGCATCACCAACGCCTGCAGCAGCGTGTAGTCCCGGTGCGCCACGGCTTGCACGAACAGCAGCCCCAGCCCGTTGAGGTTGAACACTTGCTCGGTGACTACGAGCCCGCCGATCAAGAAAGCGAACTCGACCCCGATCACCGTCATCACCGGCAGCATCGCATTCTTCAGCGCATGCCGGCGCAGCACCAGGCTTTGCCACAACCCTTTGGCCTTGGCCGTGCGGATGTAATCCTCGCGCAGCACCTCGAGCATGGCCGAGCGGGTCATGCGCGTCGATACCGCGGAATACCGATAGCCCACGGCGAGCGCCGGCCAGATAAGCTGCGAAAGATTCGCCCACGGGTCGACCCAGAACGGCGTGTAGATCATCGGCGGCAGCCACTGGAACACCACCAGCAAAACCAGGATGAACATGATGCCGAGCCAGAAGGACGGCACTGCCAGGCCGGCAATGGAGAAGATGCGAACCGCATAGTCGATCCATGTGTCCTGCTTCAGCGCCGCCAGCACGCCGAGCGGCAGCGCCAGCAGCACCGCGATGACGGTGGCCATGACCGCCACCTGCAGCGAGAGCGCGAAGCGCAACTTGATCTCTTCCCAGATCGGCGCCCCCGTCCACATCGAAGTGCCGAAATCCAGCTTCGCCAAGCCGACCAGCCAGGTGCCGAGCTGCTTCCACACCGGCTGATCGAGGCCCATGCGGGCCCGTTCCTGGTCGAGCACCTCCTGCGATACCGCGCCGCGATCCCCCGAGTAACGCAGCTCGACCACGTCCCCCGGGATCACGCGGATGAGAAGAAAGGTGACCAGCGCCACGCCCAGCAGCGTCGGAAACATCAGAAAGAAACGCTTGATCAGGTAGGCGCCCATGGCGGTGGTCCCGAACGCTCCCTATTGCGCGAGCCAGACCGTGTCGAGTTGCTGGTTGAGATAGTGGCTCGGCGTGACCGTCCAGCCCTTGACTTTGGCGTTGTGCGGAACGATGCGGTGCCACTGCAGCGTGTAGATCGAGTGCACCTCCTCGTCCAGCAGGCGCTTCTCGAACTGGCGCAGGATCTTGCGCCGCTCCTCCGGCGAGGTCGCCCGCGCCTGCTGGAGGTAAAGCTCGTCCATCACCTTGTCCTTGTGCTTGCCGTAGTTGGCATCGGACGCGGCCAGGAAACGCGCGATGTCGAGGTCGGGCTCGACGATGAAGCCGCATTGAAAATCCATCGCCACGTCGAAGTCGCCGCGCTTCAGTACCGAGTAGCAGGCAGAAGCCTCGACGATCTCCTGCTTCACGTTCAGGCCGATCTGCTTCCACTGGTCGATCAGCCAGATGCCGACCGGCTCGTAAGGCTGCGGAATGCCGCGATTCTTGAAG
>JBOIEI010000753.1:0-4341 GCA_050741055.1 Burkholderiales bacterium
ATTGCGGGGTGTGTCATCGCATTCCGGGCGTGCGCGGTGCGGTCGGCCTGGTGGGACCGCCGCTCGATGGCTTCGGCAATCGCATCTACATCAGCGGGCGATTCGCCAACACCGAGGCGATGCTCACGCGCTGGATCGTCGATCCGCCCGCGCTCGCACCTTCGACTGCCATGCCGGCCGTCGGTGTCGACGCAGCCGATGCGCGCAACATGGCGGCCTACCTGTTGAGCCTGCATTGATGACGATCTTGCGCAGGGAAGACATGCCACGCAGATTCGAGGATGCAGCCCGCGATGCCTGTATCGTGACGTTTCCGTCCGCTTGCGCGTTGCTGCTCGCCGCTGGAGGCGCGTACGCGGCGCAATCGGTGCATGCGCCGGCGAGCGCCGCCGCCGAGACGATTCATGCGCTCGGTATCGCGATGTACATCGGCGCAGCCGCGATCACGCTGTTCGTGCTCGTGCTCGCGATGCGAGCGATGTTCGGTTCGCCGCGGCCGGCCAGCGGCCGGCTGTTCGTGCTCGGCGGCGGCATCGCCTTTCCGGTGGTGGGCTTAAGCGTGCTGCTCGTGGCATCGCTGCTGATCGGCAATTCGTTGACGCGCCCGCCGGCCTCGCCGGTTGCGCGCATCCAGGTGATCGCGCACCAGTGGTGGTGGGAGGTGCGTTACCTCCCGCCTGCGAAGCCGGGTTCCGAGCTGGCCTTGCTGCTGCAGGAATTGTGCGGCGGGGCGCGGGTTGCCGCCGCTTCGGCGTCGCAGCAACTGCAGGGCGACGCGCCCGAGGCGATCGTTCTGGCCAACGAGATTCGCGTTCCGGTCGGGCACGCGGTCGAGCTGGAGCTGCATACGCGCGACGTGATCCACAGCCTGTGGGTGCCGGCGCTCGGCGGAAAGGTCGACATGATCCCGGGCCGCGTGACCCGGCTGGCCTGGCAGGCGTCGCGGGCCGGCGTCTACCGCGGCCAGTGCGCGGAGTATTGCGGCGGCCCGCACGGGCTGATGGGGCTGATCGTGATCGCGGAAGATCCGGCCGACTATCGGGCGTGGCTCGAGCGCCAGGCGGGGGCCGCTCGTCCTCCCGCGAACGCGCAATTGGCACGGGGGCGAAAGGCGTTCCTGCAAGCGCGCTGCGCCGAATGCCATGCCATTCGCGGGACGGCGGCGCGCGGAACCGACGGCCCCGACCTGACCCATGTGGGCTCACGCCGAACGCTTGCCGCCGCCACGCTGGACAATCACGTCGGTACGCTGGCCGGCTGGATCGCCGATCCCCAGAGCGTCAAACCGGGCAATCGCATGCCGTCGAGCCAGGATCTCGCCGGGCCGGAGCTGCGTGCGCTGGCCGCCTATCTCGCGAGCCTGGACTGATGCAGGCCGAGGGCGAGCGGCTGTCGCGCCTGCGCAAGGCTTTGCCGAACGCGCTGCCACGCCCATCGGATGAAGTCGAGCGTCTCCAGCGCGCGTGGACCGTACCGGCCGGGCTGCGCCGCTTGACCGAGGTGAACAATACCAACGTCGGCCTGTGGTACATCGGCACCGCGTTCGTCTTCCTGCTGCTTGCCGGCGTGCTCGCGCTGGTGATGCGCGTCCAGCTCGCGGTGCCGCAGAACGAGCTGGTCTCGCCGCAGCTCTACAACCAGCTCTTCACCATGCACGGCACGGTGATGATGTTCCTGTTCGCCGTACCGGTGATCGAAGCGGTCGCGGTGTACCTGCTGCCGCCGATGCTGGGGGCGCGCGACCTGCCGTTTCCGCGCCTGTCGGCGTACGCGTTCTGGGCTTATGCTATCGGCGGCGCGGTGTTCTTCTGCACCCTGTTCTTCGGCGCCGCGCCCTCCGGCGGCTGGTTCATGTACCCGCCGCTGACCAGCTACGAGCATTCGCCCGGGCTGGGGGCGGACTTCTGGCTGCTCGGGATCGGCTTCATCGAGATCTCGGCGATCGCCGGCGCGATCGAGCTCGTGGTTGGCGTATTGCGCACGCGCGCCCCCGGCATGACGCTCGGCAGGATGCCGATCTACGCCTGGACCATGCTCGTCGTGGGCGCGATGATCGTGTTCGGTTTTCCGCCCGTCATACTGGCCACGCTGCTGCTGGAGATCGAGCGTGCGCTGCACTGGCCGTTTTTCATCGCCGCCAAGGGCGGCGATCCGTTGCTGTGGCAGCACCTGTTCTGGCTTTTCGGCCATCCCGAGGTCTACATCATTTTCCTGCCCGCGGCCGGGATGATCTCGATGATGGTGCCGGCACTGGCGCAGACGGCGCTGGTCGGCTACCGCTGGATCGTCGCCGCGCTGATCGGTGTGGCGATCCTCAGCATGGGGTTGTGGGCGCATCACATGTTCGCAACCGGAATGCCGCAGCTTTCGATGAGCTTTTTCTCGGCCGCGAGCATGGCCGTTGCGATCCCCACCGGCATCCAGATCTTCGCCTGGATCGCGACCCTGTGGCGCGGAAACGTGCTCAAGGCAACGCCGACCTGGTTCCTGCTCGCATTCTTCGGTTCCTTCGTGCTGGGCGGGCTCACGGGAGTCATGCTGGCGGTAATCCCGTACGACTGGCAGGTGCACGATACCCACTTCGTGGTGGCCCATTTCCATTACGTGCTGATCGGCGGCATGGTGTTTCCGCTGTTCGCGGCACTGTACTTCTGGGCGCCGATGATCTCGGGGCGCCCGTTGTCCGAACGTTTGGGGAAGTGGGCGTGCGCGCTCATGTTCGCCGGCTTCACGGTCACCTTCCTGCCGATGCACTGGACGGGACTGCGCGGCATGCCGCGGCGCGTTCATACCTATGCGCCCGATCTGGGCTGGGACGGGCTTAATCTCGTATCGACTGCGGGCGCGTTCCTGCTCGCGGCCGGAGTCGCGCTGGTGCTCGTGGATGTCATTCTGCATCTGCGGGTCGCGGGCAAGGTCGACACCAACCCCTGGCGCGCCGGCACCCTGGAGTGGCTGCCGCAGGACGATTTCGGCATCCGCAGCATCCCCCGGGTGGAGGCGCGCTATCCGCTCTGGGACCATCCCGAGTTGCCGCGCGAAGTCGATAGCGGCCAGCATTTTCTTCCGGGCACCGCCACCGGCCGGCGCGAGAGTATCGTCACTTCGCCCCTCGAGGCACAGCCACAGTACCTGGCGATCCTGCCCGGGCCGAGCTGGCTGCCGCTCGTAGCCGGCGCCGGGACCGCCGCGTTTTTCCTGCTCCTGACCGTGAAGATGACGCTGCCCGCGGCGATCGGCGGCGTCGTCGCATTGGTCGCCATCTGGCGCTGGCTCTGGCAGAGCGACCAGGGTCCGATGCAGCCGCCGGTGGACATGGGCGAGGGCACCCGGCTGCCGGTCTACGTGAGCGGGTCCGTCTCGCATTCCTGGTGGGCGATGGTCGTCCTGATGTTCGTGTCCGGGACGATCTTCGCCTGCCTCGCGTTCGCCTATTTCTACTATTGGACTGTCACGCCGGGCGCGTGGCCGCCGCTGCCCGGCGCACTGCCCGACCTGACGTGGCCGCTGGCTTCGGCCCTGCTGTATGCGGCTTCGGCGTTCGCGCTGCGGCGGGCACGGCAAGCGCTCGAGCGCTATGGTCACGGGCGTTTTCGTCTCGGAATCGGGATCGCCTTGCTGGCCGCGTGCGCGGCATTCGGCGTGGGACTCTACGGGCAGTACCGTGCCGGCTTGGCTCCGACCGAGCATGTGTACGCTGCCGTCGTCTATGCGTTCTTCGCCTATCAGGGTTTGTTCGTTGCGGTGGTCGCCATCATGGCGGCATACCTGCTCGCGCGCTCCTGGACGGGGCTGTTGGATGGCATCCGGCGCGTGAGCTTCGACAATTGCCGCCTGTTCTGGTTGTACGCCGCGGGCCAGGGTCTGGTTGCGCTGGCGATCGTTTACGGCTCGCCGCTGTTCAGAGAAAGCGGCGCATGAGCGCGCCGCTGTGGGTAGGGAGCGGCGCATGAGCGGGCCGTCCTTGGATTTCGCTCGCGCGGTGCGTTTTCTCTGCGGCGGGCTGCTGGTGTGGGCGGGGTTGTTCCTGTTCACCTACGTCTTCGCCGCGATCGCCTGTGCGCGCGGTTTCTCATATGCGCTGTGGCTCGGCCTGGGTATCGTGCCCTTGCTGCTGCTGTTGGCGGCGGCGCTATCGCTCGGCGTCCTGCACGTCATTGCGCGGCGTGCCGACCGGCTGCAGGACGGCATTGCGCGCCGCAGCGACGACACCCGGCGCGTGGTGGCCGACATCGCCACCATGGTGTGCACACTGGCGCTGATCGCGATCGTCTGGAATGCGCTGCCGCTGCTGCTGACCGTGAACCGATGTTGAGGCTATCGCAGCGGGCCACGCTGCCC
>JBOIEI010000754.1:0-6118 GCA_050741055.1 Burkholderiales bacterium
GTTCGCGGCACGCGAGTCGTTATCTTGTTCGCGGCACGCGAGTCGTTATCTTGTTCGCGGCACGCGAGTCGTTATCTCGTTCGCAGCACGCGAGTCGTTATCTCGTTCGCGACTCGCTGCATGCGAGCCGCTATTCTAGCGCCCTCGAGCCGGGAAACGCCCGCCCACACCTCGAGTTCACTCAGTACGTGCTGGGCGAAGTCGCGCGCTGGCGCCAGGTGGTTAAAGAAACCGGTCTGCAGCTGCCATGAGACTTTTGCAACCGGGCCGGGCACGGTGTGTGTTAAATAGTCTGGCCGGATTGCCGAACGCGGCAATTGTCAGGGCAGGCGATGGCGCCGGTCGGGACCGTCGGCACAAACAGCATGGGAGTATCGAAATGCTCAAGGTCGCACTATGGATCGTCGTGGTGATCTTCATAATCGGCTTGCTGGTCGTGTTCGGGGTCCTGGATCTGGTTTTCTAGCCGTCGCAGCGGCACGCTGGTGCAAGCGGGCGCTGGCGTCCGCCGCGTTGCTGTCGTTCGCACATGCCGCTTGGGCCGCGGAACCGTCTCGAACCCAGTCGATCAATGGCTGTCCCATCCGCCCCTCGACGCTCTGCATCGAGTTCAATCTGCAGGGCGCGGATCTGCGCGCGGCCGACCTGCGCTACGCCGCATTGAAGCGCACCAACTTGAGCGAGGCGAATCTGCGCGCGGCCAATCTGCGCCATGCGGACCTCGATGGCGCCAACCTGCGCGATGCGAACCTGAACGGCGCGGTGCTGGACCGGGTCGAAGCCACGCGGGTCGACATGACGGGAGCGCGCTTGCGCGACGCAAGCCTCGTCGGCGCGCACCTGGGGAGTGCCGATTTCACGTCCGCCGACCTTCGCGGTGCGTCATTTGTGGGCGCCGACTTGAGCGGCGCCACGCTGCGCGACGCCAATCTGGCCGGCGCCAACCTTCAGCGTACGAATTTGCGGGGCGCGGTGCTGCGCGGAGCCGACTTGCGCAATGCCGATCTCTCCGGCGCGGTATTGCGCAACACCGAACTGCAGGGCGCGGACCTTACGGGCGCGGTGCTGAACAACGCGAGTCTCGACTCGGCCCATACCGAAGGCTGCCGCGGCTGTCCCGGATGAGCGTGCGCGCCGCGCGGCGATTCCATGTTCGAGCCGAGCCGATGCGCTGAACCAGGCTGCCGCGCGAGCTCGAGCCCCTTAAGCTCGCCTTAAGCGGCCGCCTGCACACTCGGCGCCGTGTCTACCCGAGCCGAATTCATGCGCGTGCTGCTAGTCGAAGACGATCCGATGATCGGCGCGGGTGCGCAGAAGGGCCTGCGCCAGGACGGCTTTTCCGTCGACTGGGTGCGCGACGGCCGGGCAGCAGCCGCGGCGCTCGCCGCCAATACGTTCGATGCCGTGTTGCTCGACCTGGGCCTGCCCGGCAAGAGCGGTGACGAAGTTCTGAAGTCCATCCGCCGATCGGGGAACGACACGCCAGTGCTCATCGTTACCGCACGCGACAAGGTGCAGGATCGCATTGCCGGGCTCGATAGCGGAGCCGACGACTACATCGTGAAGCCCTTCGATCTGGACGAGCTGGCCGCCCGCATCCGCGCGGTGCATCGCCGGCGCACGGGTCGAGCCGATCCTCTGATCCGGGTTCGCAGCCTCACACTCGACCCGGCGACACGGCGCGTAACCTGGCGCGGCCAGGAAGTGGCGCTTTCCGCCCGCGAGCTGGCGCTGCTGCAGGCGCTGCTCGAGCGACCCGGCGCGATCCTGTCGCGCGCCCAGCTCGAAGAGCGCATCTACGGCTGGGGCGAGGAGATCGAGAGCAATGCGGTGGAAGTCTACGTGCATACGCTGCGCAGGAAGCTCAGCGCGGATTTCATCAAGACGGTGCGCGGGGTCGGCTACGTCGTTGCGCGCGAGACGTGAGCTCGATCCGGCGCCAGCTGCTCGTCAGCATGCTCGCAGCGGTGCTCGCAGCGGGTTGCATCGCCGCGCTCGGCGTGTATTACAAGGCACGCCAGGAAGTCGACGAGCTGCTCGATTACCAGTTGCGGCAGATGGCGCTGTCGCTGCGCGATCAGGCGCTGCGCGGCGCCTTCACCCTCGATGTCCCGCCCCTGGCCGAAGGCCTGGACTTCGCTATCCAGATATCCAGCGACGACGGCTTCCTGCTCTACTATTCGCAGCCGGGCGTGCAGCTCCCTCTGCGGCCCCAGGCCGGCTATTCGAGTCTGGAAACGCCGCAGGGGCCGTGGCGCGCCTACGCGCTGCGCGAGCGCGGCCTGACGCTGCAGGTCGCCCAACCGCTGCCGATGCGCAACCGTCTGGCGAGGGACGCAGCCGTTCGCACGCTGGCGCCATTTCTCCTGACCCTTCCACTGCTCGCCGGGCTGCTATGGCTCGCCGTAACGCGCGCACTGAAGCCGCTCGACGCGGTGACGAACGCCGTCAAAGCACGCAGCGCCACTTCGCTGCCGCCACTGCCTGAAAGCAGCGCGCCGCAGGAAGTGCGCCCGCTGATCGCGGCGCTCAACGACCTGCTCGCGCGGCTCGGCCACGCCCTCGAATCACAGCGTAACCTCGTTGCCGACGCCGCGCACGAGCTAAGGACCCCGCTTACGGCATTGCGGCTGCAAGCGCAGCTCGCCGAGCGCGCGACCGAGCCGCAGGAGCGTGCCAGCGCCTTCGCCACCCTGAAGCAGGGCCTCGAGCGTGCCGCTCACCTCGTCCAGCAGCTTCTCACTCTCGCGCGCGAAGATCCGAGCGCGGGTGAACGGACCATGACCGACCTGGAGCTCGGCGAGATCGCCGCCCACGTCGTGAGCGACTATTCGGTTCTGGCCGAGAGCCGGGGCATCGATCTCGGGCTGGCGCGCCGCGACCCTGATCTCATCGTGCGCGGCGAACCGGAAGGGCTCGGCACGTTGCTTTCCAACCTGGTGGACAACGCGCTGCGCTATACCCCGCGCGGCGGCCGCGTCGACGTGTCGGCCTTCCGCGGCGCGGACGGCATCACCCTGGAAGTGAGCGACGACGGTCCCGGCATCGCGCCGCAGGAACGCGAGCGCGTGTTCGACCGCTTCTACCGGCGCGCGGATTCCGATGAGCCGGGCAGCGGTCTCGGTCTCGCCATCGTACGCAGCATTGCACAACGCCACCACGCGCGCGTGCAGCTCGATTCCGGTCCCGGTGGGGTCGGTCTTGCCGCGCGCGTCGTGTTTCACGTTTAAGCGGCGCTTAAGCTTCGTCCCTCAGTATGGCGGTCATGCGCTACGAAAAGCGCGTCCACTGAACTGAAGGAGAGCGAAATGAGAGCGAAGCCGATCGTACGAAGCCTGGCCGCGGCGGGTTTGGTGACCGTGCTGGGCGTCGGCGGTATCAAGTACTACGAGCCTGCCACGGCGCAAGCCGCAGTCGAGACCTCGCAAGCCGCAGTCGAGATCTCGCAAGCCGCAGTCGAAACCTCGAGCAGTCAGGCGCAGGCAGTATCGGCGGCGGCCCTTCCGGACTTCTCCAGGCTGGTCAAGCGCTACGGGCCTGCCGTGGTGAATATCAGCGTCACGCACGAAGGGCGGGCGCAAGTCGGGGCCACCATGCCTGACTTCGGCGTCAGCCCGGGCGACCCGTTCTACGAGTTCTTCCGGCATTTCCAGATCCCGCAACCGCAGGGCGCGGTGCCCATGCACGGCATCGGATCGGGCTTCATCATCGGCCCCGACGGGACAATCTTGACCAATGCCCACGTGGTCAAGGATGCATCCGAAGTGACGGTCAAGCTCACCGACCGGCGCGAATTCAAGGCCAAGGTGGTCGGCGTGGATCCGCAAACCGACATCGCGGTGCTGAAGATAGATGCCGAGAATCTGCCCAGCGTCAAGCTCGGTGATCCGAAGGATCTGGACGTGGGCGAGTGGGTCGTCGCGATCGGTTCCCCCTACGGCTTCGAGAACTCGGTCACTTCCGGCATCGTGAGCGCGAAATCGCGCGCCTTGCCGGACGGGACCTACGTGCCGTTCATCCAGACCGACGTGGCGGTGAATCCCGGCAACTCCGGCGGTCCGTTGTTCAACCTCGAGGGTGAAGTGGTCGGGATCAACTCGCAGATCTACAGCCGCAGCGGCGGCTACCAGGGCCTGTCGTTCGCCATTCCGATCGACACCGCCATGCAGGTGAAAGCTCAACTGGTGAAGTACGGCAAGGTCACGCGCGGCCGCCTTGGCATCACCATTCAGGAAGTGAACCAATCATTGGCGAACTCGTTCGGGATGGACCGGGCGCATGGTGCGCTCGTAAGCTCCGTGGTGGACGGAAGCCCGGCGGAAAAAGCCGGCGTGAAGCCAGGCGACGTGGTGTTGAAGGTCGATGGCGCGCCGATTCAACGCTCGATCGATCTCTCCAGCCGCATCGCCGCGATGAAACCGGGCTCGAGCGCGACGCTCGAAGTCTGGCGCAACGGCAAGCCGCGTGAGCTGGCAGTCGTGATCGGAGAGGCACCGTCGCAACAGGTTGCCTCTGCCGGCACGAGCGACCTGTCGGGTGCTCGCCTCGGGGTAGCCGTGCGACCGCTGAGCCCGCAAGAGCAGCAGCAAGCGCACGTCGATGGCGGTGTGCTGGTCGAGCAGGTGGCCGGTGCGGCCGCGAGAGCGGGTATCCGCCCGGGCGACATCATCGTCTCGATCAACCAGAAGCCGGTGAAGAGCGTCGAAGAGCTCCGTTCCGCCACCAAGGATGCGGACAAGACGCTCGCGATCCTGGTGCAGCGTGACAACGCCCGGATCTTCGTGCCGGTCGAGATCGGCTGATCGCGCTCGAGCGCATCTGCTCGTGCCTCCGGCGCCTTCGGGCGCCGGCGGCATTTCGATCAGCGAGGCGCGGCCAACACCTGGGCCCAGTAGATCCCGGTATCGCTTTCGAGGTTGACTGCGTAAGCCGCGCCCATTTGGGTGAACGCCGAGCTCATGAGATTGGTGCAGTGGCTCGGACTCGCGAGCCAACCGGCCACCGCGCGCGCGGGCGAGGCCTGGCCCGTGGCGATATTCTCGCCGATGCCTTGCCAATCGTAGCCGGCGCGACTCGCGCGCTCCCCGACTCTGGCGCCGTCTTTTCCGGTGTGGGAAAAGTAATTCCGCCGCGCCATTTCCTGGCTGTGCGCCAGAGCGGCCGCTGCCAGGCGTGCGTCCCAGCTCAGCGGCGGCGCTGCCGGGAAATTGCGTTCGCCGCACGCTCGCGGCACGGCGCGGGCTGCGTTCGCCAATTGCAGGATTTCGCGGCCGCTCGTGCGCCAATCGCCCAGGTCGGCCGAGAGCAACGGTTGCGCCAGCACCAAGCGCCAGCTCGAACCGTCGCGGGAGACGCCGATCTGCGAGAACTGCGCGCTCATCACCGTCTCGCAGTACTTGGTGCGCAGGAAGCTCATCGCAGCAGCCGCGTTGCGAGGTCCGGACAACACGATCGCCTGCGCACGCGCAGCGCGGTAGCCGGATTGCTTCAACGCCGCGTTCAGGTCTGTGCCATGTGCCAGCGGAATGTTAGCCAGGGCGGCATCCGGCGCGAGCGGCCCGACGGCTAACATGGTCTTGCCTTGGCAGAACCGGCTCGAGTCGCGATACGCGTTGATCAGCGCGATCAGCGCCTCTGCAGGCTGCGGCCGCAGCTGTGCCGAAAGGCCAATACCTTGCGCGCCGAGCAAGAGAACGCCGAACATGGGCACGCCGGCCGCGAACACCAGGGCAAGCCGACCGGCGCGCGCTAGAGCGCTCATGCGATGCTCAGCGCGCGATCTGGATTCGCACCACCACGCGCGCGCGCACCGAAACCATGCCCGGCTCGATCGGCGTCGCGGCGGCTTCGGCGCGCGCCATCACGGCATCCTGCATGAAGGGCCGGATCGGCCCCATCTCCTGCTCGACCACCGATTGAACCGGGCCCAGCGTCGCACCGAGCGCGGCGGCGATCGCCGCGGCCTCGGCTTGCGCGTCTTTCACGGCGTCGCGCAGTGCACGCCGGCCCGGATCCGCCGGATCGCTCAATGTGAAGACGATGCGTTGGACCTGATTGGCGCCCGCCTGCGTCGCAATGTCGATGAGCTCTCCCAGGCGGTCGAGGCTGCGCGTCTCCA
>JBOIEI010000755.1:0-1554 GCA_050741055.1 Burkholderiales bacterium
TGATAGCGGTCATCGCTACTTGTACGAGCCACCCGGCGACGTGACCCAGGTCAAGGGCGCTGGCAGCCGATACGGTGGGCGGCCGCCTCAGCTAATTCCCGTTTCACCAACCGCACAAGGTGCACTATGACTTCAATGCCTTCTCATTTCCTCGAGCCACCGCCACCGGGCGGGGCTGGAAGCGATAGTGGGCGGCGAGTTCCAGCAGCCTCGGGTTGAAGCGAATCGCATCATGGTGGCGTTCGAGCACCGCGCTCTTGAGGTTGTCGTAGAGAATGACCCTCGGAGCCGCGTTCCAGCCGGTAAAGGCATCGACGTGGCCGCGCAGGAAGTTCGCCATGGCCGCGTTCAGATAGAACCGTACGAACAGCTTGCGCGAGTACGAGAGCACCATCACGAAGGCCATCAGCGAGCGCACCGCGCGCCCGATCGTGAGCGTGCCGAAGCTCGCCCAGTCGGCTTGACCTTGTTCTCCGGGCAAGGTACGCAAGCGCAGATACGCCTGCGGGACAGGACGTGGCCGAAGAGTGGCCACCAACGCGCGGAAGTGATCGGCTGCTCCGGGATATCCGCGCGCCTTCACCATGGCGTAGAGTCGCGAGGCGCGAAGGCTCGGGTAGTTCGTCAACGTCTGCACGATGAACGCCCGATACGGATCGATCATCGAGTGCCGCACAATCTTGGGCGCCACCTCGACCCCGGCGCTGCGCAGTGCCCGGCGCACGGTGGCGTGATGCACGCGCAGTTGCCGGGCGATCGTGCCGATCGGCCAGTCCTCGGCGTGGTACAAACGCACGATCTCGGCTTCGAGGGCGCGCGGGATCATCGTTCAAGGCCCACCGCGCAGGGGACCGAAGCGGGCGAACGCCGGGAGCACTCCCCCGCACCAGCTGCAGCGCTGCGCGAGCAACAAACGTGGTTCGGTTCGCCACGGCGACGGGAACTCGGACAGGCGGTGATCATCGCAGGCTATGCGCAGCGTCTCTTCGGTCAGGACGAGCGCCACTGTGCCCGGGATGTCCGCCTCAGCGGAACCCTGATGCGTCACTTTCGACTCGCGCCGTGCACGCCAAGCGCCCTGGCGCGCCGCATGCCGACACGCCCCACGGTGGCTTCGCTGATAGCGTGCCCCCGCCCGATGTAACGACTCGCGCCGCCGTATCCGCGCACACGCCCCCGTGCAATACCGGTTACCCCGATCGCAGCGCCGGCAGATGCGCACCTGCGCGGCACAGCGCGCGCAGCTGTAGAGCCGATACGTCGTCTCGCCCGCCTCCATCGCCTCGGCGCGTCCCACTGGACAACGCCGCGCAATCAAGGCATAAACGCAATGCACGCACGCAACAGCGCGCGCGCTCTAGAAGGCCCGGGGTTCTTTCCAGGAATGTGCCCGGGCCTTCGTCTTTGCGGCGTTTGCCATCAGCATAGCGCACGCCCCCGCCCCCCGAGGCCCCAAGCAATCGGTCAACGCCGGCAAGCGCCTCGGCCTACCGATTCTGTATCGCCGTGCCAGCGATACAGATCAACGCCTTCGAATCGCGATCCTCCAAGCCC
>JBOIEI010000756.1:0-2628 GCA_050741055.1 Burkholderiales bacterium
GGGCCCGGCCGCGCGTACCGCGTGGCCGTCGATCAGCAGATGGCCGGGGAAACCACCCGACTGCACGAGGGCGCGGAAGTCGCGGTGTTTCCGCCGGTGACCGGGGGCTGAGCGTTGAGCGTGCGTATCCAAAGCGAGGATTTCGACGCCGGCGCGGAGATCGCGCGCATGCGTCGGGACAATCCGAAGATCGGCGCGATCGCAGCCTTCGTTGGTGTCGTGCGCGACGTGAACGAAGGCGCCTCGGTCGCCGGGATGACGCTGGAGCATTATCCGGGCATGACCGAGCGCTCCATCGAAGCCATCGTGACGGAAGCGCGCGCGCGTTGGCAGGTCCTCGATGCGCTCGTCATTCATCGCATCGGCGCGCTCGCGCCCACGGACCAGATCGTCCTGGTCGTGGTCGCTGCACCGCACCGGGGGGATGCGTTCGCCGCCTGCGAATTCCTGATGGATTATCTCAAGACGCGCGCACCGTTCTGGAAGAAGGAACGCACGCCCGGCGGCAGCCGCTGGGTGGAAGCGCGCACGAGCGACGAAGAGGCGGCCGCCCGCTGGGAGCAGGCGGGGCGCTGACGTCCCTGCTGCCATGCAATCGCGTTTCCGGCTGCGTATCGGCAACGATCCCGAGTCTTCGCTGGGGCCGGGGAAAGTCGCGCTGCTGGAAGCGATCGAGGAAACGGGTTCCATATCGGCCGCCGGGCGCAAGCTCGGGATGTCGTACCGGCGCGCCTGGCTGCTGGTCGATGCGTTGAATCACGCGTTCAACCAGCCGCTCATCACCACCGCCACCGGGGGCAGGGAAGGCGGCGGTACGGCGTTGACGCCGTCCGGGGCCGATGTCGTGCGCCGCTATCGCAGGATCGAAGCGATGGCCACCGCGGCGACGGCAAGGGAGATCAACGCGCTGCAGAAGCTGATGCGCGGCTAGTCTACTTCCCTGGATCGATCGAGCACGAGGTTCGCATGAGGCGAAGGAAGGACGAACGGACGTGGTGACTGCGGCCGCCGCCGTCGTCGGGGTCGGGGTGGGTGCTGCACTGGGTGCGTGGGTGCGCTGGGGCCTCGCTAGCGCGCTGAACGGCCGCTTGCCTGAGCTGCCGCTCGGTACGCTCGCTGCTAATGCCATCGGCGGTTTTCTGATCGGGCTGGCGATGGAGTGGTTCGGCCGTCACGGCGGTTGGTCGGAGGAACTGCGCCTGTTCGCGGTGACGGGCTTCCTCGGCGCCTTGACCACCTTCTCGACCTTCTCTGCGGAAGTGGTCGCGGCGCTGCTGCGCGCGCACTACGGCTGGGCGTTGCTCATTGCGTCGGGCCATCTCGCCGGCTCGCTGCTCGCGACGGTGGCCGGAATCTTCTGCGTGCGCTGGCTCGCGGCATCCTGAGCCCGACGAAGAATACGTGCCTGGCGCCGCCGAAAGAGAATCGAGCCAGGCCCGAGCCTGGCCCCTTTCCCCGGCGAGCGACGTGAGCCCGGCGCTGCATCGCCAGCGCGGCGAGCTTCAGTCGCGTCGATTGATCCGGTCGCGGGCGGCGAGGATGACTTCGCTCGCAGTCAGTCCGGCGGGACCGGTGCCGGCGCGAACGAGGTCGTCCGCGGCCGCACCATGCAAATAGACGGCCGCACGCAACGCGTTTGCCGCGCTATGCCCCTGAGCCAGGAAGGCACCGACCATGCCGGTGAGCACGTCGCCCTGGCCTGCGGAAGCAAGGCCCGGGTTGCCGCTGGTGTTGATCCGGTAGCTCCGGTCCGGCGAGGCGCAGACACTGCCCGCGCCCTTGAGCACGACCGCGCAGTTCAGGCGCACCGCGAGCAACCGCGCCGCCTCGATGCGATCGTTCTGCACCTGCGCGGTCGGACAGTTCAGCAACCGGGCCGCTTCCGCCGGGTGCGGCGTAATGGCCGTGGGTGCACTGCGGCGGATGAATGCGCGCCGCAGGATGGCTTCCTGCGCGAGCAGGTTGAGCGCGTCGGCATCGAACACTGCCGGCAGATTGGCCCGGATGGCGTTCTTGAGCAGTCCCTTGGCCGCGGCCGACTGTCCCATGCCCGGCCCCACGGCGAGCGCACTCAGATGTTCCAGCTTGAGCACTGCGTCGGCTTGCCGCAGCATGAGCTCGGGTTGCATCGGATCGATCGATGGCGCGGCGCTATCGATCGATCCGACGTAGACGCGTCCCGTGCCCATGTGCAATGCCGAGCGCCCGGCAAGCCATGCCGCGCCCACCATGCCGGCCGCGCCGCCGACGATGCCCAGGCTGCCGAACGTGCCCTTGTGGGAGTTGGCTTTACGCGGCGGCAACACGGCCGCGAGAACCGATTCGTCCAGGACGCTGCCGGCGGTTGCGACCACGGTGCCTGCATCGACGTCGAGCGTTCGCAGATGCACCGTGCCGCAGTGATCCACGCCGTCGTGGGTGAAAAGACCCGGCTTGAGCCCGATGAATGTCACCGTGTGGGCTGCTCGCACCCCCCGGCCCATGACACGGCCGGTATCCGCATCGAGCCCGCTCGGGATGTCGATCGACAACACCGGCAGGCCCAGCTCATTGATGAACGTGACCAGCTCGGCGGGCTTTTCGGCCAACTCGCGCGTGAGCCCGATGCCGAACAGGCCATCGATGACG